>DASXWF010000955.1:0-5184 GCA_036503835.1 Polyangiaceae bacterium
CACCCGCCGGCGTGATCTCCTGGATGATCCCCTTCCCGCCGAACGCGATCACCACGTTCCCGTTCCAGAGGCGCTGCATGTCCCCCATCACGTCGGTTTGGTACTGGATGCCCTGCGCCTGGTAGGACCAGATGCGAGTGACGGTCTTTTCCTCGAGATCGAGCTTGAGCTCGATCACCGACGATCCGCTGCCGAGTCCTCTCGAAACCTGGATGTTGGTGCCGGCCACGGAGCGGGAGTCGTTGTTGAAGAGGAGGAAGTTGTCGAGGCCGAGGATGTGGATGCCGTGTTGACTGCCGAGCCAGAAGTCGCCCGTGAACGTCTGCGTCTCTCCATTCAGAATCCAGACCGTCGAACCGTCCGATCGCCTGATCTTCGCGACGGCACAGTGGATGTGATCCGAGAAGACGAGCGTGTCGTCCTCGGGCGAGTACTGGATGTTGTTGAGGTGACACTGCCCGGTCGTGCCGAGCACCTCCTGCGAATGGGCCAGGGTGCGCACCGTGCCGTCGGGCGCCCACTCTCTGATCTCGCTGCATTGCTCCGGGGTACCGTCGTCCGCGTAGAAGGCGACCGTCTCGTCGGGCAGCACCGTCAGCTGATGCGACAGCATCGGCATTTCGCTCGAGAGATCCTCGTCCACCAGACCGTCCATCGTCACCCGATGGACCTTCGCGTCCTCGAGGTTCAGCGGATGATTGTTGATCCACATGTGCTTGCCCGCGTAGTCCATCACCACGCCGGTCACGCGCTCCTCGATGCTGTACCACCAGACGATATCGCCGTCGGCGTCCAGGATGTACGCGGGCGATCTGCCGCTCGGATCCTCGACGTACTGCCCCGTAATGAGGAAGCCGCCTGCGAGCGCATCGACGTCGTTGGTCATCACGCTCGGCTTGACGAGACCGTTCGCGACAGGTCCCGTCATGATCGTGTAGTCCGGGCTCTGGCAATCCCCAGAGGCGTTCGTAGCCGTGATCCGGTAGTGGTAGAGGCGCGACCCCTTCATTCCGAGCAGCAGCGTGCGATAGTCGGGCTCTCCCAAATCGACGGGCGCCGTCATCCCGTAGGAGGTCGTGAGCCCAAAGTCGATCTTCGCCGATTGAATGGCGTCGAGCGTGGTCGTGAAGGTCACGATGCCGACGGTCCCGATCTTCGAACTGACCGACGAAGATTGCTCGAACGTGCAGTCCGTGGATGCGCGTCCGCCCGTGCCCGCTTGCCCGGAGTCGCCGGCACTTGCTCCGCTTCCTGCCGTCGTGCCCGCCCCTCCACCCGATCCCGTCGGTGAGCCACCGCCACCGAGCCCGCCCTTTCCTCCCGTGCCCGTGCCGCCCATTCCACCCATTCCGCCGGTACCGGCATTGCCACCGGTGCCGTCGTTGCCACCTCGGGTTCCGGCGTCGTCCCCGGCGCCCGAGTCTGCGCAGCCCAGGACCAGCGCGAGACTTCCGCACAGGAACGCCCCGAGCGGGGTGATGAACCGTCTCGTAGAGTCGTGCGCTTGCCGGTCGTTGAGCTTTTCCAATGTCGTTTCCTTCATGAACGTTCTCCGGCGGCCTGGTTCAAGTCGAACAAGGCTTCAAAACGGCCAAATACTGGGGAGCCGGGTTGCGACAGTTGCCGCAAAGGAGACCGACGACCCAGGTCCCGTCGCCGTCGATACCCGGAAAGCTCGCGCCGCTCGAGTCCTCGAGGGCACCGAAATCGAGGACGGTGCCCGACGGGATCGGCGTGCGATAGATCGCGAGCGCGATTCGGTCGAGGTCGAGGAACTTGGCCTCCAGCTCGGCGGGCGTCTCCGAGTAGTGACCGACGAAGGCCTCCGTCACCTGGCTCAGCAAGAACTCGCGTCCGAACCCGTTGACCTCCATCCGCGACCAGTCGAGCGTGAGGTCGGAGGTGCCGGCCGGAACGAACGTGGTCGTGAGATCGTGGAGGTTCGCCGTGTACGAAAGCTTCATCGAGTCGTCGGTGATGGGGACCGCGGTCGCGCTCGAGCCGGCGTCGAGGTTGAAAGCCTGGAGCATCCGCACGTTACGGCCCAGTGACGATCCGGACTGCACGCCCACGAGGAACGAGGCGTTGCTCGGCGAGTACAGCTCCGCGTCGAAGTACGGGTCGATCATGTCCGGGGTCACCGGCGTCGTGTTGATCGTGAAGTCGTAGAGGTGCGCGGAGGTCATACCGGCGGAGAGCGGCAGACTGAGCGGCGGCGATACGATGAGATCCGAGGTAAAGAGCGCGTCCGCGTTCAGCTGCGCCTCGAATTCCTCGAGCGGCAGGTTCCAGAACATGACGATCGCCGTGTCGAGAGCCGTGTCGCCCGAGAGCTCGTGGCCCTGGAAATCGCGCGTGAGCCCGCTCCAGTCGAATTCGAGGTTCGACATCGGAGCGACGGTCACCGGCTCGAACGTGATCGTGCTCGAGAACGCATAGTTGCTCTTCTCGTCGGCGAGGACGTCCGTGGAACACATCGCGTTCTGCTCGCCGCCGTGTCCGTCATCGGCGCCGCAGCCGAGCGCCATCGCGCCCACGCAAGCCACTCGAGCCATCCGTCGCGCCGTTTGCCGCATCCTCGCCACTCTCCCCGGCGGCGGCAGCCGTTGCAAGACGCGCCGTGCATTTCCAAGCAAGGAGCTCGGTCGCCACGCTCGCGAATTTTCACGAGCTGGGCCGTGCGCTGCCTTCTCTCGACGGCCTCCGGTACTTTCCCGAAAACGCCTCCGCCCGAGCGCCCCTGCGCGTCACCGCGCGCCCCGCTGGATTTCGTGACGGATATGCGGCGCACGCCCCACTGCGCCGAGCGGCCGTATCGACATTGCTGCTCTGCCAGGTCCGCGCAGCAGGGCTCGACGCCCGGGGCTACGCTGGACGCCGCCCGCGCCGCCGCGCGCCGGGCGCCGTCGAACCGCGGCGCGTCGTCGTCCTCGGGGCGGGAGCGCTTTCCCGACACGCCTCCAGCACGAGATTGCGGAAGTAGCGCGCGCCCGCGTCCTGGTCGGTGCGCGGATGCCAGATGAGCGCCATGTTCAGCGTCGGTTGTTTCAGAAAGCGCGGCAGCTCGATGAGCTCCAGCGGCAAGAATTCGCAGAACGCCCGCGCAGCCCGCACGGGCAAGCCGACGACGTAGTCGCTCACGGCCGCGGCATGCGCGGCCGCCGTGAACTCGGGCACCACCACGCCGACACGCCACGAAAGCCCGTGCCGGGCGAGGAGCTCCGTCATCAGCATGTTCCCGAGACCGCCCTTGCCGAGCGCGAGCTGAACATCGACGAACTCGATGGCGTCGAACTGCTCGCGCAGCAAGCAGCGGACGAGCTTCGCGTGATCGCGCCGGGCGGCGAGGACGATCCGCTCGGTGTACATCGACTCGGACAGCAGCGGCGGGAAGGTGGCCTGCTCCGGGCCCACCGCGACGTCGACCTCGCCCAGCGAAAGCCCGTCCGTCGCGACGACGTAGTCGACCGTGACGATGCGAAGCGTCGCGTTGGGCAGGTTTTGCTCGAAGCGCGGCAGCAGCGTCGGAAAGTGCGCGATGCTTTGCGCGTCGCTCCAGGCGAGCGTGAAGCGCCGCGTGCTCTTCTCGGGAACGAAGGCCGCTCCGTCCACGGCGGCTTGGAGCTCACCCAGGGCACTCTGCACGAGCGGGGCGAGCTCGTGCGCGCGGGGGGTCGGCACGAGCCCGCGGCCGTGGCGAACGAACAGCGGATCGCGAAAGACCTCGCGCAGGCGCCCGAGGGCGTTCGAGACCGCCGATTGGGTGACGGAGAGCCGCTCGGCCGCGCGCGTGACGCTGCCCTCGACGAGCACGGTGTGCAGCACCAGAAACAGATTCAGGTCGAGGTTCGAGAGCTGCGTGCTCGCGGTTCGCGCCGAATCATTCATTTACTGAGATGATTGATAGCATGAAAACACATGACTTGTCGTGATGGATGCCCACGGCTACGAAACGAGGGCGCCCGTCGAATCCGCCAGGCCGAGCCATCGATGGCCGGACTGCCTGGCACGCGCGCGCGAGGACATGACCATGAGCGACAGTCTCGTCGAAACGCCCGCCGTCGAGGAGGGCCTGAAGCGCTATCTCAGAACCGTACGAGAAGTGCGCCCGCTCCAGCGCGATGAAGAGCTCGGGCTCGTCGAGCGCTGGCAACACCACGGCGATCTCGCCGCGCGGGGCGTGCTCCTGACCGCGAACTTGCGAGCCGTAGCCGGCATCGCGTTCAAGTATCGTCTCTACGGCGTTCCGCTCGACGACCTGATCGCCGAGGGCAACCTCGCGCTCGTGCACGCGCTGTCGAAATTCGACGCGCGTCGCGGAACGCGTTTCATGACGTATGCTTCATTTTGGGTGCGTGCCTACGTCCTGGACCACGTGATCCGCTCGTACAGCATGGTCCGTTCCGGCTCCGGCGCGTTTCGCAGCCGGCACTTCTTCAAGCTTCGACGGGAGCGGGCCAAGCTCCTGAACCTGGTCGGGGACGGCGAGCAAGCCGACGCGCTCCTCGCCCAGTCGCTTGCTCTCCGCGTCGACAAGGTGCGCAGCATGGTGCGCCGGCTCGAGATGCGAGACGTATCCGTCGACGGCGGCGCGGATCCGGCGGTCGGCGCGCTCCTCGAGCGCCTGAGCTCCGACGAGCCGAGTCACGAAGAAAGGCTCGCCAACCGAGAGCTCCTCGGGCAACTGTCCGGCACCCTCGAGAGCGCCATCGCGGCCCTCGACGAGCGGGAACGCTTCATCGCAGAAACCCGCCTGCTCGCCGACGACGAAGATCAACCGTCGCTCGCAGAGATCGGCAGGCGGCTCGGGATCTCACGCGAGCGGGCGCGCCAACTCGAAACGCGCATCAAGCGTAAACTCAGACCCAGCCTCGAGCCCCACGCCAGGGAAGCGGGATACTGCTGATTGGTGGGACACCCGAGAAGTCCGTGGCGTGAGCGCCGGAAGCTCGTGTGAAGACTCTACTATCGCGGCGAGGACCGTAGCGGCCTGCTCTGCTACCATCATGAAGTACTGATCGCGGTTCGGGCCGGGGCTCGGCCCGAGACGGCCATGACCTCCGGCTTCCAACTCCGCAGACCGAAGCGCTCGAGCGAGCGCGGAGTCTTGCACGGACGCGCGCTGCTGGTCGGCGCGCTCGTGCTCGGTGCCATGATCTTGGTGACGGTCTTCGGGCTGGCCGA
>DASXWF010000956.1:0-7707 GCA_036503835.1 Polyangiaceae bacterium
GCCGTCGTCGATGCGCGGTCGGGCGACGCCGCGAGCGCACGCGCCGCGCTCGCCGCGATCGGCGACGGCGCGCGCATGCTCGCGCCGATGATGCTCGCGACCATCGCCGACAGCGCCCTGCTCGCAGAGGACGGCGCGCGCTTCTCCGATCTACTCTCGAAACTCACGCCTGCGCGCGGGCGCAACACCGCCTGGGGCCCCTTCGCCTTCGTTTGCGGTCCACCGTACGACGCGGTCGTCGGCGCTCTCGCGGCGCGCTTGGGCGAACGAGAACGAGCGTTCGCCTCGTTCTCCGCGGCGCTCGATCTCGCGAGGCGTTCCGGGGCGACGGCGAGCGAGGCGTGGGTTCACCTCGCGCGGGCCGAGGCGTCGAGCCGTTTTCGCCTGCCGGCCGAGGAAGACTTCGCCGCCGCCGCACGGCTCGCCAGCCGGCACGGCATGCAGGCCGTGCTCGAACGCGCCGAGGCACGCGCCGGTGTCGCGCCGGCGGCGCTCCGGAGCGCCGCACCCCGTACCCTACCGACACCGACGGAAAGCCTCGACTTCTCGCTGCGTGCGACGGACAAGGACGTCGTCCTCGAGTGCAACGGCAGGACGACACGCCTCCGCTTGGTGCGAGGACTGCCGATGCTCGCACGTCTCGTGGAACACCCCGGACGCGAAGTCCACGTGCTCGATCTTGCGGCGGAACCCGAAGACGAGGGCGTCGTCGCGGACCGCGGCGACGCGGGCGAAGTCCTCGACGCGAAAGCTCGAGAGGCTTACCAGCGCCGCATCGTCGAACTGCGCGCGGAGATCGACGAAGCCGACCGCTTCGCGGACGCCTCCCGCGCCGATCGTGCGAGACGAGAGCTCGACCTGCTCGTCGAGCAGCTGTCGAGCGCCCTCGGCCTGGGCGGTCGCGCACGGCGAGTCGGCTCCGCCGCCGAACGAGCCCGCATCACCGTGCAGCGGCGCGTACGCGAGGCCATCAAGAAAATCTCCGAGCACGAGCCCGACCTCGGCAGACATCTGGACTGGGCGATCCGCACCGGAACCTTCTGCGCGTACGAGCCCCTGGGTCGGAAAACGGCGACCTGAACGCACCCCTGTGCAACCGCGCGGCGCGGCCCTATGCCTGAGGCGCCGCCCCCACGCAGGCACCATGACCGCACGCGCCGAGCTCGAGCTTCTTGCCTTCGCGGTGGCGGGTTGGTTTCTGAAGCCCCGTACGCCTCCTGGGGCGAGGGTGTTCACGCATCACCAGGAGGTCGGCTGGTCCACGACCGCCGCAGTTTTCGCGGCGCTCGTGCTCGTCGAAGGGACCCTCGTCCACGTCTGGCTGAGTCATACGGGCCTGGTGGCGCTCACGTGGTCGGCTTTCGCTCTGCACGTCGTAGTCCTCGTTTGGATCGTCGGGGACGCTCATGCGTTGCGCTTGCGCCGGAGCTACCTCGTGGCGAGCGCCGACGGCACCACCGCCACGCTCGAGCTGCGGGTCGGCGCTCGAGCACGAGGCACCTTCCCGCTCACCTCGATCGCCGAGGTGAGCACCGGCGAGTGGGCTACGGCGGCGCCGGGCGAGCGCTCCGTCGCGGTTTCCGGTCCCGCCAACGTCAAGATCGCGTTCCGTCACCCGGTCGAGCTGAAGTGCCTGCTCGCGGCGCCCGTCGCGATTCAGGGGCTCTTGCTACAGGTGGACGAGCCCCAAAGGTTTGCGCGAGCGCTCACCGACCGCTGAGCGTAGACGCCACGGACGGTAACCTCGCTCACCGGGCCGCGGCGAGCGCCACGGCGTCGGCACCGGCCGGAAACCGGAGCCGACCCGACGCGTCGGCGACGGCTCCGAAGATCGCTTCGGCCACGTCGCCCTCGGTCGTGAACAGTGTGGCCCTTGCGTCAATGCTCGCCAGTCTTCGAGCGCTTCAGCGCCGCCGTCGGCCTGCCGCCGATGGAATACCTCCTGGCCTGGCGCATGGCCGTCGCCAAAGACCTGCTGCGGCACCGGCAGCTGGACATCGCCGCCGTGGCCGAGCGCGTCGGCTACGCATCGTCCAGCACGTTCAGCACGGCGTTCGCTCGGCACGTCGGCACCGCTCCGGGGCGCTACGTTCGCGGAGTTCGGGGGGGCCTGGAGCAGAGCAGCCTGCTCGGAAGCCCTTCGGCTTACTAGCGTAGTCAATGGCCCCCCGAATCACGCTGCCCCTGCTGTCTCCGAGCCGCCGGCGCTCCGCCTCCGGCGTCGGATACGGGGTGTTTGCCGCCTGCCTGGCGGCCGCCGGCTCGATTGCGTGCAGCAGCGACGTGACCTCGAACGGCCTCGATGGCCCCCGCCCCGGCACGGGCGGGACCACGGTCATCCCGGTGCCCACCGGGCAAGCGGGCAGCTCTTCGCTTCCCGTCGGCGGCACGAGCTCGGGCGGCACGACCTCGGGATCGGGCGGGATGACCTCGGGACCGACCGGCCTTCCCGCCGGGTACACGCCCGCGACCGTCGGCGGGTTCAAGGTCGGTGATCCCATCACGACCGACGCCGCCCAACCGACGCCCACGACGGAGTCCGGCTGCGGGACGACGATCCTCGCCGTGATCCGCGACTTCCAGGCCGACGGGATCAACTTCGAGAACCCGGCGCTGAGCAACAAGAGCACCGACGATCCCGGCATCGTGGCCGCGACGCTCGGCCCCGATCAGAAGCCGGTCTACGCACACACGGGCGCGACGGCGACCATCCAAGACGGCGCCTCGTTCGACACGTTCTACCGCAACGTACCGGGCACGAACCAACCGTTCGTCTTCTACGTCTACTTCGCGCCGAGCAACGGCGTGAGCAGCTTCTCGAGCACGGCCTTCTACCCGCTCGACGGCCTCGGCTTCGGCAACAGCGGCGACGACGACCGCCGCATGCCGCACAACTTCCACTTCACGACCGAGATTCACACGGCATTTCAATACCAGGGCGGCGAGATCTTCAGCTTCACCGGCGACGACGATGTCTGGGTCTTCATCGACAACCGGCTCGTCATCGACCTCGGCGGTGTTCACGCCGCCCAGAGCGCGACGGTGGAGGTCGACACGCTGGGCCTCACGCTCGGCGAAATCTACCCGTTCGACATGTTCCAGACCGAGCGCCACACGACGCAATCGAACTTTCGCGCCGACACCACGCTCACGTTCGTCAACTGCGGCACCATCGTGAGCGGCGAGCCCAAGTAGTCGAGCAGGTCGAGCGAAGTGTCCGAGCCCACACGCTCGGTGCCGACGAGGTCCTCGCTCGTCGAACAGTCGTGATTTTGCCATGGGCGCGTGCGTTCAGTGCGACTTCACCCCGAGGGGCGATAGTCGATCTCCGCCCCTTTCGGGTTCGGACGCTTGATGGGACGGCAATGACGGCCTATGACCGGCCTGATGGTCAGTGCGAGCAGCCCTGGTGCGTCGAAGGCAGCGTCGGCCGCTTCCTTCCCGTCACCTCGACGGACACTCACTGCTCGCGCGGTCCCGCTGCAGCGCGATTTTCGCAGCGTCGTGGTGCGGAGCTGCATCCTCGCCGCGTTGATCCTCGCGTACCGGGGCTCCTTCGCAACGCTGCATGCTCTGCTCGGCAATCCAGCGTTTCTTCTCGGGCTCGGGCTGTGCCTCCTGGCGGCGGCGTGGCTCGGCGTCCGCGGTGCGCTGCTCGTGATTGTCGGCGTCGCGCTCATCGACCGCAGCTTCGCGCTTCAGCTCCCCCAAACTCCCGAGGTCGGACTGACCGCGGCCGTGATCGCGCTGCTCGTGAAGCTCGTGCTCGCGGGCGGCCTGGGACTGGTGGTGGACTCGCGCCGGCAGACGCTCGCGCTGAATGCCGAGCTGCGCCGCGAGATCGAAGCCAGGGAACGCACCGAGGAATCGCTGCGCCACAGCGAGCGCTTGCAGCGCGCGCTGGTGGAGAGCCTGGGCGAGGGAGTGGGCGTCTTCGACGCGCAGGATCGTGCCGTGTTCGCGAACCAGGCGCTCGCGGAAACGCTGGGCGTCACGCGCGACGAGCTTTCGCGTGCGGCCTTCTCCCAATTTTTGACCGAAGAGAGCCGCCGCACGCTCGCCGACACGTCATCGAGCAGCGAAGGACGCCGCTCCTACGAAGTCGTCCTCGAGCGGAACGCGAACACGCTCCTGCTCGTGACCGAGACGCGCTTCGCTCCGGACGGCTCCCACGACGAGCTGACGCTGCGGGTCGTGCGCGATTTCACCGATCGCATCGTGACCGAGCGCCGGCAGCGCGATCTGGAGCGGGAGCTCCAACGCAGCCAGGCGCTGCAGAGCCTGGCCGTCATGGCCGGCGGGGTTGCTCACGACTTCAACAATCTGCTCTGCGGCGTGGTGGGCAACGCCGAGGTTGCCCTGCGCAAGGTTCCGAGCGAGGCGCCACCCATGCTGTCGCACTGTCTCGGCGAGATCCTGACATTTGCGGGGGAAGCGGCGCAGCTGAGCAAGCAGATGCTGGCCTACGCGGGGCGACGCAGCCTCGCGATGCAAGCGCTGGACATCAACGCGGAGCTCTCGGTCGCGTTGCGGCTCTTGCACGCCACGGTCGAATCCAGGGCCCACCTGGTGCTCGAGCTCGGCGCGGAGTTGCCGCTGGTAGGCGCGGATCACTTTCAGCTGCGCCAGGTGGCGACCAACCTGATTCTCAACGCGCTGGACGCGATGGACGGCAAGCGGGGTACGTTGACGCTACGTACCGAATCCGTAAGGCTCGAAGCCCCGCGCAGCGAACCGTACGGGGTGGGCGCGGGCGACTACGTGAAGGTGACGGTCATCGATACCGGCGCCGGCATTCGCCCCGAAGCACGCGAGCGCCTGTTCGAGCCGTTCTTCTCGACCAAGGGGGCCGGACGCGGGATGGGCCTGGCCGCCGCAGCCGGTATCGTTCGAGCGCACCGCGGCTGGCTCGGAGTCGACAAGACGTCGGCCGAGGGGACCAGCTTCGGGGTGCTTTTGCCGGTCGCGCACGAGTCGATGCCGCGCCGATCCAGCAGCCCGCCGGCGTCGGACGCCCCACCTTCCGCCCGCAGCATCCTGCTCATCGACGACGAGCCAGCGGTGCGCCTGGTAACGGGCCGAATGCTCAGCGAGCTCGGTCATCGCGTCGTGACCGCGGACAGCGGCCGGCGCGGGATCGAACTGCTCGAGGCGCAGCCGAACGCCGTCGACCTCGTCGTCCTCGACCTGACGATGCCGGAGCAGTCGGGCGAGCACACGCTCGATCAGCTGCGTTCGGTGCGGAGCGACATACCCGTGGTGATCACCAGCGGATTTCAGGCAGAAGACGCCACGATGCTGCTCCAGATGCCGAATGTCGTCGGCTTCTTGGACAAGCCGCACACCATGACGAGTCTGGAGATGTTGCTCGCCTCGGTCGCGCGGCGCACGGCCTCCGTCGGGGGGGCGGCCGCGGCTGCCATCGCCCCGAGCTGAGCTCAGGGCGCCGCCGATCGGCAATCAGGCGCGTTGGAACGCTGCCTTCGCGACCTCCGCCGCAGCCGCCCAATCGATGGGCACCGGGCCGGCGACCGCGTCCAGCGTCTTCGAACCGAAGATCTTCCACAGGCCGCGCAAGACCTTCAATTCGCGCGGCTCGAGGCGCTTCTTCCAGTCGAGGAGGGCGGTTTGGAATGACTCTTCGTCTTCCCGAGTCCAACGCACCTCGGTGGCCTGGATGAAGCGGGTGAGCTGCGCGCCGGCCCCAGCGGCGTTCTGGGCGTGATGGGCGGCTTCGGCAACGGCCGCGCGCAGGCCGAGCAGCTCCTGTTGGAGGTACGGCGGAGCTTTCTTGGGACGACCAATGTACCAGTCGTCGTCTTTCACGGCAGCTCTGAGCAGCTGAATGCCTTCGCCGAGCCCTTCGAGCTGCACGTTGGCCTTGAGCAAACTCTCGAGCGAGTCCACCGTCGTCAAGACCATGTACCGGTCCTCCGGCACGCGCGCGACCGAGCGCGCTTCTTCGACCGCGTGTTCCAGATCCTCCAAAAAGCCGGGGACGTTGGGGCTCAAGAAATGGCGCCCGCGCGCCACGTCGAAAGCAGCCCAAGGCCGGTCCTGACTGTTACCGAGCTGCAGTTCGCGTGATTTGAGCGCCTTGGCCAGATTGACGCGCAAGCTGCCTTCACCCTCGCCGATCAGCGAACGGCCGCCGGGTGCCGGGTTGCGGCTCTCTGCGATGGACGCCCGCTGCTCCAGGTAATTGAGCAGCGGGTACGCATGGAGAGACCGATCGGCACCACGCTTGTAGGCGTCGAGCATCGCGTCCTCGTACTCGCGCGCCCGCGTTGCGTCGTCACCGGCCCAAGCGGCCATGCGCTTGAACAGACCGCCCAGCGTGCCGTAGGTGTCGGGGTCGATCGGTTCTTCGGCGATGGCCCGTTCGAGGTGCTCGCGCGCGGCTTGGGCGAGCGCCCACGCCTTCTCGGGGTCTTTTTTCCAGAGACCGCGGGCGAGCTGCGATTTGCATTTGCCGAGCGTGCGCAACGCGTCGACACGGCGCTGCCCGCCCTTGTCCAGGACTTCGCTGGCGGCGGCCTGCAGCTCCACCTCGTTCGGCGAGTAGGTGATCATGGCGATCTCGAGCCGCTTGTCCGCGATCGCCGGGAGATTGACCGGATCGGCCTTGCTCGCCGCATCCACGAGATAGGTCAGCGCCAGCTCGGGACTTTGCTCCTGCAAGTGCTTGGCGACCCTCTGCATGAGCTCCTGCAGGGCGCGCTCGGCCACCGCGTCTTGCTGCTGGATCGCCTGTTGCTTCAGAAGCCACTTCGCGACTGCCGAGCCCGCCTTGTCGGCCAGGTCGGCAGGGGTCGAAAACGTGTCACGCACCAGCCCGCCCACCTCTCGCCTGAGCTCGGCCAGCGCCTGCACGGCTTTCCACACCTGTTGCGCCTGCTGCTCCGTCTCGGCCGATACCAGGCGATCCTGTTCCTTGCCGCCCACCCACTCCGCCTTCGGATCGACCAGAAACGCCAGCACGGGCTTCGGTTTTCCCTGCGGCGGCTCGAGCGCACGCCGAAACTCGAGTCGGGTGATGCTGCTCGTCCCGTCGCCGCCGTCCTCGCTCTTGGGAATCCAGCCGTAGCGGTGAGCCACGACCAGCACCAACAGGTCCGCCCGATCGACCTCCTGCATGCACACGTCGACCGGGGTCCCCGGCACGGCACCGAAGAATTCCATGCCGACGGAGTCCTGCTCCATCCGTCGCAACGTGGCGAGGAGCCGCTCGCGGTGCTCGACCAAGTCCTCACTGGTCGACGAAATCATGATTCTTGCCATGGCTGTCACACGTTCGCTGCCGTGGAATGTGCGGTCAATAGTCATTGATGCACTTCGCCTCGGATGCGAGCCGCGCACCTAACACTACTGTCAGAGATTTGCTTTTCCTTCGGGGATTTCGGGCTTCGCGTGGGAGTGCCGTCCCGGCAGTTTCGCTTCAACGTCTCGCGACCCCCTCGACAAAAGAACAGCTGGCTTTGGCCTCGCCAGAGCACTCGCGTGGCGTGCGGTCTCTGATGCCGATCGAGATCTGTTCCTCCAAAGACTCTGACAGTAGTGCTAAGGGCCTTTTCGTTTCTGGATCTCACTCAATGTCGCGCGAAGCGACGGCAGCGCCGCGAGATCCTTGGGGCGTCCTGCAAACGCCTTCGCTTCGATGATCTTCGAGAGTTCGAGCACGCGGACTCGCACGCCGTCCAGGTCGAC
>DASXWF010000957.1:0-10251 GCA_036503835.1 Polyangiaceae bacterium
CGCTCAAGCTACCGAGTGTGACGGTGGCAGGTCTAGCGCGCACCGCCTTGCGAATCACCAACCCAAAAATTCCGCTGGCGGGCCCTGGCGGTCCTCTTGGCGTCTTGGCGGCAAAAAAAACGCTACCCGACGCCATAGACGCTCCCGACCAGGGAGACCGCGTCAGCCGCTATCGGGCTTCAGCGAACTTTTGCTGAGTTGGAGCGCGCCGTCGTCGGCGCCGGAGAGGATTTCGTCGGCCTCTTCCGGGGTAAAGCCGAGGATCTCGATCAGCTGGTCGAGCAGAGCGCTCTCGGAGTCGCTCTGCTCGCCGTCCGCATGCGTGAGAAGGGCCGCGTTCGCGAGCAAGAGCTCGCGGTCGTCGCGCGAAAGCTCGGCGAGCGGGATGTCCTTCTCGAGCGTGCGCCGCGTGCGGGCATACTCGAGGATCTCCCGCTCCTCCGCGTCGGTCGCGTCGAAGCCGGTGAGGAGACCCTCGATCACGCTCGATTCACCCGATTCGAGCTTGCCGTCCGCCCAGGCGACGGCGACGAGCGACTTCACGATGTTCTTTTCGCTCGGGGTCATGCGCTCCCTCCGGGGCTCCCGCACTAGTAGCGGTAAAGCTCGGGCTTGTAGGGGCCTTCCACGGGCACGCCGAGGTACGACGCCTGCTTCGCGGTGAGCTTCTCGAGGTCGACGCCGAGCTTGCCGAGGTGCAGGCGCGCCACCTTTTCGTCGAGCTTCTTCGGCAGGACGTGCACGCCGAGCGGGAACTTCTCCGTGAACAGGGCAATCTGCGCGATCACCTGGTTGGTGAAGCTCGCGCTCATCACGAAGCTCGGGTGGCCGGTGGCGCAGCCGAGGTTCACGAGGCGGCCGCGCGCGAGCACGATCAGCTTCTTTCCGTCCGGGAAGACGAAGTGATCGACCTGGGGCTTGATGTTCTCCTCGCGAACGCCGTTCTTCGGGTTCTCGAGCCAGGCAACGTCGATCTCGCTGTCGAAATGGCCGATGTTGCACAGGATGGCCTCGTTCTTCATGGCCTTCATGTGCTCGCCGCGCACGACGTCGCAGCAGCCGGTCGCGGTCACGACGATGTCCGCGTACGAAGCGGCCTCGTCCATGGTGACCACTTCGTAGCCCTCCATCGCCGCCTGCAACGCGCAGATCGGGTCGATCTCCGTGATCAGGACGCGAGCGCCGAGCCCGCGCATGGCCTGGGCGCAACCCTTGCCCACGTCGCCGTAACCGGCGACGACGCAAACCTTGCCGGCGAACATCACGTCGGTCGCGCGCTTGATGCCGTCGGTCAGCGATTCGCGGCAGCCGTAGAGGTTGTCGAACTTGCTCTTGGTGACCGAGTCGTTGACGTTCATGGCGGGACACTTGAGGTCGCCGCGCTTGAACATCTCGTAGAGGCGGTGCACGCCCGTGGTCGTCTCCTCACTGAGGCCGCGGATCGGGTCCGGCCCGCTGAAGAGGTTCGGGTACTTTTCGTGGATCCACTTGGTGAGGTCGCCACCGTCGTCGAGGATCATGTTCGGGCCCTTGCCGCCCTCGAACGCGAAGATCTGACGCTCCAGGCACTCGTCGTACTCCGCCTCGGTCTCCCCCTTCCAGGCGAAGACGGGGACGCCGGACTTGGCGATGGCAGCCGCCGCGTGATCCTGCGTGGAGTAGATATTACAGGAGGTCCAGGTGACCTCGGCTCCCAGCTCGCGCAGCGTCTCGATGAGGACGGCGGTCTGGATGGTCATGTGGAGACAGCCGGCGACGCGCGCGCCCTTCAGCGGCTTCTGCGCCCCGTACTCGGCGCGCAGGGCCATCAGGCCGGGCATCTCGGTCTCCGCGATCGAGATCTCCTTCCGACCCCAGTCGGCCAGGCCGATGTCGCGCACGCGATACGTCTTGCCTTCCTGGGTCGGCAGGCTTTCCTGACGACGAACCCTCAGCTCGGGTTCTGCCTTCGTGCTCTCCACCACTGCGCTCTGGGCCATGCTTCGAGGTCTCCTTGGGAACGAGGTGTTTTAGTCGACACCCCCGGCCAAGACCAGGGCTTACCCCCGCGATCCCCGCCCACCCGGGAGTTTCCGGCCGCTTTCCCGGGCGCGCGGCCGATTTCCGGCAGAACCAATTCCGCCCCTACTTGTTTGTCGAACCTGGCAGCGGGCCGGTCGCCACCGCTCTCGAGCTCACGCAAAGTGTGGCGAGGTTCTGGGAGGGCTCGGCTAGACTGCCCCGCCATGGATCGGTTTCGCCGCTTCGACGAAGCCTACTACCACCGCTTCTACGACTCGCCGACCACGCGCGTCACCTCTCCGGAGGAACACGCGTACCTCGCCGAGTTCGTCTTCGCTTTCGCTCGCCACAACAAGATCGAGTTGAAGAGCGTGCTCGACGTCGGTGCGGGTATCGGCCTCTGGAAGCATTGGATCGAAAAGCACCTCAAGGGCGTGCAGTACACGGGCACCGAGGTGAGTCAGGTCATGTGCAAGCGCCACGGCTACTTGCACAGGGACATCGCTCGCTGGCGCGATCGCAAGAAGCACGACGTGATCATCTGTCAGGGCGTCCTGCAATACCTGCCGGATCCGGACGTGGCGCCGGCCGTGGCGAACATCGCGGCGATGTCGCGCGGTCTCGTCTACATGGAGGTGACGACGCGGCAAGATTTGCGCGAACGTTGCGACACCACGCGGACGGACTCGGACATCTTCGTCCGCAACGGCTCGTATTACCGCGGGATCCTGAGCAAGCACCTGCTCAGCGTCGGCGCCGGCTTGTGGTGGGTGAAGGATCGCCCGCCGCCTTTCTTCGAGCTCGAGATGGCCGGATGACGAGGGACGGCGCCGATGGCTGAACGCAGCGCGCTTTCGCGCGGGATCGTGATGGCGATCTGCCTCGGCGTGACGGCGCTCGGACTCGCGAACACCTACGGGGACAACGCGGACGTCGTGAAGCTCGCGCAGGCGCGGGCGTGCGGGTCGGAAGGCTGCTCCTTCCAGACCCTGCGCCAGGAGCGCTCCCCTTTCTCGCAGTCGTTCACGTTCCAGGTGAGCCTCACCGAAAAGGGCAAGCAGCGCGGGGCGACGGCGGACGTGAAGTGCGCGCGCGCCTACGTGCTGCTCGGCGACTACGCGTGCGAGCTCACGAGCGGCGGCCTGCAAGAAAACTGAACCCGGGAGCGTCAGCTGCTGGGCGTGCGGCGCGCCGTCGCCTCGAAGCGTTCGATCCAGCGCCGCACCTCCGCAACGTCTCCGGCGTGCGGTAGGGCCTCGAGGTAGCGCTTGAGGTCCACGATCGCGGCGTCCGGCGCGCCGAGGCGTCCGAACAGGAAGCCACGATCCCTGAGCTCCTCCGAACTGTCCGGCAGCAGATCGATCAGGCGATCGAGGATCACGAGCAGGCGCGCGTAATCGCCGCGTGTCGCATAAATCCCCCGCAGGTTCATGAGCATGCGGGCCACGACTTGCCGTACGGGCGTCGCCTCGGTCATCTCCGAGCTGTAACGGAGCTTCGATCCGGAGCGCCGCAGTAGGTCGGCGAGCGCGACCTCGTCCAGGGGCCCGCCGCCGTGAAACGGATCGACGACGACCCGGCGATCGTGGTCCTCCACCCTCACCAGAAAGTGACCGGGAAAGCCGACGGGGCTCGCCCAGACACCGACACGACGGGCGACCTCGACGTACAAGACCGAGAGCGAAATGGGGATCCCCGTGCGCCGGGCGATGACTTCGTCCAGAAACGAATTCTTCGGATCGTAGTAATCGCCGCTGTTGCCGTGGAATCCTTCGCGCACGAACAGGTGATCGGCGAGCGCGCGGGCTTGCAGCGGTGCCGGAAGGTCCCCGAGGCGACCGCCCATGAGCGGCTCCGCCAGCGCGTCGAGCTCCGCGACGACGGCCGCGCGGTCGAGCCCCGGTCGTGCATCGCGCGCGATGAGCAACGCCCCTTCGAGCAGATCGAGCTCGTCGTCGGGCTGCCGGGCGTAGGCGTGAAAGTCCACTCGGGCTCGGGTGGACTGCGCGTAGGGCATCACACCCTCGAGAAGTATACCGCGGGGTTGGGCCCTCGGGATGCTAGAGTGGGCCACCCCTTTCTAGAGCTCGGCGCCGCCCGTCTGCCGGCGGCGCCCGACCAAGGAGCCCGGCCCGTGAAGATCGAGGACTTGATGACGCGCGACGTACGCGCCTGCTACGCCGACGACAGCCTGGCCACCGCCGCGCAGATCATGTGGGAGAACGACTGTGGCTCCGTGCCCGTCGTCGACGTGGACGGCCGGGTCATCGGCATCATCACCGACCGCGATCTCGCGATGGCGGCGCACCTCCAAGGCGTCGCGCTGCGGGCCTCTCGTGTCTCGAGCGCCATGGCACGCGACGTGAAGTGTGTCACACCGCGCGATACGCCCGCGACGGTGCAGGCGGTCATGCAACAGCACAAGATCCGGCGCGTGCCGATCGTCGACGAGCACCGCCGCCTGCTGGGCATGATTTCGCTCGGCGACCTCGCCTATGCGATGGCCGCGGAGCAAACGTTGGGCGGCGACGGCATGACCTGGACGGCCATCGCCCACACCCTCGCGCGCGTCAGCGAGCCGCGCCTGCCGCGCTGGGGTCGCCTCGGCGAGCGGATGTAAGCCGGCGCCCGGTACCTCAGCCCTGAGTTTCGAACGCCACCGGCAGCACGGCGGCCCGCGCGCGGGCGCCGAGCTCCCCGCTGACGCTGGTGCCGTCGCGCCGCGTGAGCACGAGGCGCTCGACAATGCCGTTGCCGACGGCGCGCACCTGATACGACGCAACGACGATGCCGAGGGTGAACAGGGCGCCGTGCAGCTTGGCGATCAGCGGCGAGCGGCCGCGCTGGTCGATTTCGACGGCCGTCAGCGCCGTGCCTTCTTCCTCGAAGTGAACGCGAGTTTTGCTTTGCACCGGAACCACTTTCAAATGAGGACGCGCTCTGGCTTTGTCAACGGCCGCCCGGAGCGCGCTATTCCCGGAGTCATGGCGCGGTCGGATGTCCGTTTTCGGACAGATCGGTAGCGACCTCGCGACGCCTCCGGGCGCGTTTTTCCCGGCCAAGGCCGTTTTTTCCGCGAGGCACGCCGGTTGCACTACGAACGGGTACCCACATGTTCACACGTTCGTCGACGTACACTTCCCTGCTCCGCCCCAGTTCCGGACGACTCTTGCGCCTCGCGCTCGGCGCGGCGCTGGCGGCCGGGGCCGCCGCCTGCTCGCAGACCCCCGCACCCGCGTCTCAGAACGCAACGGCACGCTCTCCGCAGCAGGAAATCGTGGAAGCGTCCGCCGGAGCGCTCT
Source organism: Polyangiaceae bacterium (assembly GCA_036503835.1). Classification (GTDB taxonomy): domain Bacteria; phylum Myxococcota_A; class Polyangia; order Polyangiales; family Polyangiaceae; genus PMG-095. The sequence continues at coordinate 5,304 of DASXWF010000957.1, forward strand.
CGCACATGCGGGAAAATTCCCGTTTCGCGGCGATGGAGGCGCCGCTCGCCAAGGCGCGCGGCGTGCTGATCTTCCCGCACGTCCGCAAGGCTTCGCTGCTGCTCGGCGGAGGAGGAGGCAACGGCGTGCTCGTGGCGCGCGGGGCGGACGGCTCCTGGTCGGACCCGGCCTTCTATTCGATCGGCGCGCCGAGCGTCGGTCTCCAGATCGGGTACCAGGAGGCCACCGTCGTGCTCCTGATCATGAACGACGAGACGCTCCGGAAGATCCTGCACTCCGACTTCACGCTGAGCGGGAACACGGGCGGCGGCGTCGGACAGCCGTCCGAGCACGGTGCCGTGGCCGGAGCGGTGGTAGACAGGCCGATCGAACAATTCGCCGAAGCGGGCGGAGCGTTCGTGGGGGTCTCACTCGACGGCTACGTCACGCAGGCACGCGGCAAGCACAACTCCGCGTACTACGGAAAGAACGCCACTCCGCAGCAGATCCTGCTGGAGCGTGCGGTTCACCAGCCCGGCGCGGACGTCTTGCGCGCGGCGCTCGCGCCACGCCCGCCGGCATCCTGAACGCTACCCGAAGCCCTTGCCGGGACCTGAGCGCTGCGGGGAGCGCGTTCCGAAGCCGTTCGTCACGGTGCGCTCGGACACGCAGCGGCCCTTTGCCCCGGCTCGTGACGGCGTTCGCGCCACGTCCTCGAACCAGTCGGGGCTCGGCGCGGGCACGACCCTTGCGGCTCACGGCAGGCGCGACATCGCCGGCCCGCGCATCACCCGCGGCCGGCCGTCGCGCAGCAAGGAGGAGCGGACGATGCTCGCACGACGCAAATTCATCGAGGGTTCGACGCTGATCGCACTCGGCCCCGCGGCCATTGCCTGTAGCAACGAGGATGACGACGACGACGGGGATTCACAGTCCTGCAGCGGCGCGGGCGCCACGACGAGCGTGGCGGACGGGCACACGCACTTCGTTTGCGTGGAGAACGCGGACCTGATGGCTCCCGCGACGAACGCGACGTACGAGACGAGCGTCGACGACGGCCACAGCCACCGGATCATGCTCTCGGCGGACCAGCTCGGCGAGATCGCGGACGGTGGAACCGTCACGGTCACGACTTCGAACGACGACGGCCACACCCACGAGGTGTCGCTCGAGCGGAACGGCTGAACGCGTCGAAACGGCGCGGCGCTGGACGCCGCCGCTCACTCCGGAGCGACGTAGCCTTCGGCGACGGCGCGCGCTCGATAGAGCGTGTTCTCCTGATCGTCCGAGTAAACGTTCTGGAAGTTACTACCCGTGGTGGAGCGGCGGATATCGCCGCCCCACTCGGGAATCAGGTAAAAGCCGTCGTCGAACCAGGCCGCGTCGTGGCAGTCGTCGAGGCTCTTCCACTCGTTCTCGCAGTAGGTGGCGTTGTCGATGCCCATCTCTTCCCAGTCGAGGCCGTTCTCCGACGAGTAGCTCGTCTCCGAGTCGCCGTAGGAAACGAAGAGCCCGCCGCGGTACGCGAGACCCGTGTGCTGCACCGTGTCGCCGATCTCGCCGAAGTGCTCCCACTCGAGGCCGTCCTCCGAGCGGTACATGCGGCTCGGGTTGCCGTCGCCGGCGGCGTAGAAGTAGCCGTCTTTGTAGGCGAGTCCTTCGATGATCACCTCGTCGGCGATGATGCGGTCGTCGCGGAAGTAGCCGTGATTGGTCCAATTGATGCCGTCGTCGGAGCTCATGAGGATCCAACCGGAGGCGATCCAGCGCCCCTTGCCGTAAGCGACGGCGCGCAGGAGATCTTCGTCGTCACCGCCGTCGGGGTTCTCGTAAGCGCGGCTGCCCCAGCTCAGGCCGCCGTCGCGTGAGACGATGCGAATGCCGCCGTAACCGACGCCGATGATGCCCTTGACGTAGCCGGGCGGGATCTCCTCGCCGCCCGGACCGCCGCCGGTGTTTTGCTGCCCGCCGTCCCCGCCCGCGCCGGGGTCCGGCTCGCCGCCGCTGCCGGGTTCGTTGCCGGAGCCCGCAGCAGAACCGCCGCCACGACCGGATGCACCCGAGCTGCCGCCGCTGGCTCCCCCGCCCTTCCCCGCGATCGAGCTCGTCCCGGCCGACGTTCCGGAGCTGCCCCCGGTTCCCGACTGCCCCGTACCCGCGCTGGACGACCCCGCCCGGCCGCTCGAGCTCCCGCCCGTCGCGCCGGATTTTCCCGCACTGCCACCCTGCGAGCTCGCGCCGGAACCGCCGGCCGCGCCCGAGCTCCCCGCTTTGCCGCTCGAGCCGGAAGCGCCCGCGTCGCTTTCGTGCGTGCCTGTGTCTTCGCTGCAGGAAAGCGGCAGGAGCGTCGCTCCGCCGAGCAACGCGATCAGTAGCCTCGAGGTACCTGTTCTCACCCCTCCTACGAACCCCGACGGCGGCGGGGCGGCTCAGGCGCGGGAGTTCGCGCAGGCCGCGGGGTCAACGACAGACATTCAAGAGCACGCTCAGGTCCTGTGAAACCGCGTTGGCGACCGCTGCGTCCAACCGTCCGTCGCCGTTCAGATCGCGGACTGCCACCGACACGGGGACCGTGCCGACCGCGTACTCGCCGGAAAGCGCGAAGCCTCCCGACCCATCGTTGCCGAACAGAGCCACCGTGTCGCGATCCATCAACGTCGCGACGACGTCGTTCACGCCGTCGCCGGTGAGGTCTCCGACTGCGAGCGAGCTCACCTGGCCGCCTGCGCCGTACGCTACGGGCGCGCTCAGCCCGAGCTTGCCGTCGGCGAACGCGACGCTGAACGTGCCGGTGCCTTGATTCGGAACGGCGACATCCGGAAGTCCGTCACCGTTCAGGTCGGCGAGCGCGACGCCGACGGGCGACTCTCCGATCGCAAAACTTCCGACGGACAGCAGATCGCCGAAGGCGGTGCCGCGATAAACGGAGACGGAGTCGTCATCCCGATTCGCGACGACCGCATCGAGCGGACCGTTGAGGTCGAGGTCCGCGAGCGCGACGGCGACCCCGGCGATGCCCGTCGGATACCCGAAGAACTCCGATGATCCGTCCTGAAAGTCCCGGTTCAGGCTGAGGTTCAGCGTGTCGGCCGTGAAGACGTCGGTGAGACCGTTGAGGTTGTAGTCACCGAGGGCCACACCGAGCGGCGCAAAACCGACGGCGACGTCGCTGCGCGCAGCGAACGTCTCGGAGCCGTACCCGAGCAGCAGCGTGGCCAGGGACGTGCCGGACGCAGCCACCGCGATGTCCATCCGCCCGTCGACGTCGATGTCGCCGATCGCGAGCGCGCGCGGCTCCGCGGCCGTCGAGTGCTGGGAAAGGCCGCCGAACTCGCCGAGCCCGCCCCCGATGACGACGCTCACGCTGTCGTTGCTCACGTTCGCGGACGCCAGGTCCGGAATCCCGTCGCCGCTCAGGTCACCGATGGCCACGGCGGAGGGCTCGCCTCCCACCTCGACGCGCTGCTGCGTCACCCAGCGACGGTTCCGCGCGTTGAGGAGGATCTGCACCCCCTTGTCCCTGTTCAAGACCGCGAGATCGAGGAAGCCGTCGAGGTCGAAGTCGGCGATCGCAACCTGCTGCGGCGTCTCCATTTCGTAGACGGCCGATTCGAAGGTGCTGCCGTCGCCGGTGCCGAAGCTGAGCGAGAGCTCGTTGCTCGCCGTGTGCGCCGCCGCGATGTCGAGGTGCCCGTCGGCGTCGAGATCTCCCGTTGCCAGCCCGAGAACCTGGCCGGCCTCCATCAGACCCGCCTCCGAAACGAAGCCGCCGAACCCGTCGCCGTGGAGCACGCGCAGGACAGGCCCGAACGTCGAACCCACGGCGACGTCGAGAAGACCGTCCTCGTTGAAGTCTCCGGAAGCGACCGCATTCGGCCCGCCGGGAACGGCCCAGGGCTGCCCCGAGGAGAACGCGCCCGTCCCGTCGTTCAGGAGCACGGTCAAAGACTCGTTCGTGGACGACACCGCCGCGAGGTCGGGCACGGCATCGCGGTCGAAGTCTTCGGCGATGAAGCCGCCCGGACTGGCACCGAGAGAATACTGTGCGACGAGCAAGAGCGCTCCGTCCGGCTGACCGAGCTCGATGGTCACGAGCTGCGTTTCGGCGGCGCCGACGGCGAGATCGACCAACGCGTCGCCGTTCAGATCCCCGGCGGCGAGAGCGATCGGCGCCTGCCCGGCGAACATTTCGGCCACGCGGAAGCTCTCCGGAACGGCCGGGCCGTAGATGACCCGTACGACGTCGCTCGAACCTTCCGCGATCGCGATGTCCGGAACGCCGTCCGCCCCGAAGTCGGCGATCGCGACAGCGTAGGGCTCGTCCCCGATCTCGTACTCGTTGGTCTGCGCGAAAGTCCCGTCGCCCCGACCCAGGAACACCCTGAGCTTGGCCGTGTCGTTTCCGAGGAACACCGAGGCCACCGCCAGATCGGGGACCATGTCTCCGTTCAGATCGCCCGCCGCGAACACCCGCGCGTCCGTCAGCGGAGCGACCGGAACGCCGCCGAGCTGCAGCACGCCTTCGCACGCCCCGGGAGTGCACGCGCCGAAACGGCAGGCGAACCCGAAGGCGCACTCGTACCCGCAACTGCCGCAATTGTCCGGGTCCGTGACGAGATCGCGGCAGGTCGGGGCCGCCGGATCGCAGACGACGCGCCCCGGCGGGCACACGATTCCAGAAGTCCCCGCCAGGCCGGCCGCACCCGAGCCCCCGCCCGCTCCCAGTCCGGCATCGCCGCCCGTAACGCTCTTTCCACCGAACGTCCCGCCCTCACCGCTCGTAACCCCGGCCGCGGCGCCGAGACCGCCGGCCCCCGCAGGGCCCGCGCGCCCGCCGCTGCCCGACCGGCCGGAGGTTCCGCCGGTCGCCCGCGACCCGCCGCTCTCTTCCTCGAACGAAAGCAGTGACAGCGGCGTCCGTGCACCGCAGGCCGAGCTCGCGCCGCTCGCCAGCACCGCGAGGCCGACC
>DASXWF010000958.1:0-1908 GCA_036503835.1 Polyangiaceae bacterium
AGGGGTCGAGGGGTCGAGGGTCGAGGGTCGAGGGTCGAGGGTCGAGGGTCGAGGGTCGAGGGTCGAGGGGAATGTATATACAAATGTGTGGACGCATCGATGCTGGATCGTCGGCGGGCCAGAGGTCTGGGGAGGCGGGCCCGCCGCGGGCCGAGTCCGCGTTCAGCGCTTCTCGAGCAAGACCACGCCGTAGTCCGGAACGTTGAGCCACTGCCCGCGCCCGAGATGCGCGTCCCAGCCGCCGTTCGAATGCTCGTCTTCGTTCTCGGCGCCCACGCGGTAGTCGCCCCAGGTCGAGTTCAGGAGCTCCTTGTAGTCGCCGTCCGGAAGGTTCAGCTCGGCGAGGCTCTTCCAACCCGACCAGTTGCCGAAGTTCATGACGGCGAACAGATCCGCGCCCTCGCCGCGTGAAAGCGCGAGGATGCCCGGGTCGACGTAGTGCACCGAAAGGGGGGCCGGGCCCTGGATGCGGGCGTTGCCCTTGCGCAGGCGGCAGAGGTCGTTCCACCAGCGGCGCAGCTGATTCGCGCTCGGATCCTGCTCGTAATGGGCGAGATCGAGCGGCGTGCCCTCGTCCTTCTGGAATTGCCGCCATTCGCCGGCCTCGGCGCCCATGAACCACATCGGGATGCCGCGCGAGAGCAGCGTCGCGGCGGCGGCCACCTTGTTGCGGCGGAGGCCCTGCCCGATGCCACCGACGTTCATGCTGCTGATGCGGTTCGGTTCGTTGCCGACCTCGTCGTGGCTTTCCGGGTAGTTGGTCGCCTCGTACCATTGATTGCAGTTGGTGTGCGTCGCGCGGAGCGCGTCGGCGAGGCGATCGAGCACGGCGTGGCCGCGCGACGCTTCCACGATGCGATCGTGGAATTCGTCGCACCACTGGGTGTCCATGGGGCCTCCGTAGCGGGTGAGATCCCACTCGTTCGGCAGGTTTTCGGCCATGAACAGGCAGCGCGGGTCGAGCGCGTGCACGACGCGCCTGAGGCGGTGCAGGAATTCCCAGCCGCCGCCCGACCCGGGCTTCCGGACGTGGCTGCTCCAGGTGCCGCCGTAGCGGATCACGCGCGTGAAATCGAAGCGGAACCCGTCGATGCGGTAGTCGTTCATGAAGTGGCGCAGGTTCTGCTCGAAGAAATGGATCACCTGCGGGTGATCGAAGTTGATCATCGCTCCCCACTCGGTGTCGCCGTCGAAGTAGCTTTCGCTCGCCACGCTCCAGAGCGCGTTGTCGGAGGTGCCGGCGTGGTTGAAGACGACGTCGAGCAAGACGGCGCGACCGCTTTCGTGGCAGGCGTCCACCAGGCGTTTCAGCGCGTCGGGCCCCCCGTACGCGGATTCCACCGAGTAGAAGAAGGAGGGATTGTAGCCCCAGCCGAGGTCCCCGGCGAACTCGCAGGTGGGCATGAGCAGCAGGGCCGTCGCGTTCACGTGCTTCAGGTAGCCGCCCGGATCGGTGAGCTCGTGCGCGATCGCGTCGAGGCCCCTCGTGCCGTTGCGGCGCGCAAAGCGCGACGGATGCAGCTGGTAGACGATCAGGTAGTCCCAACCGGGCCGCTGCCAGGCGTTGCTCCGCCACGGGTAGCTCCCGTGATCGACGAGCTTCGACGCTCGTTCGGGATCCGAGTTTTCGACCCAATCCGCGGCCGGATCCTGCACCAGCCGCACCTGATTCAGGCAAAGCTTGTAGAGGGTGCCGTGCACGCTCTCTCGCCCGAGCGGCCCCGTGACGTCGGAGAGCGGGATTTCTCCCCAGAAGTAGCTGCCGTCGAGCGTCGATTGCAGCGCGAGCGGGCGCGCCTGCCAGTCGGTCCACTCGCCGACGATCTCGACGCTCGCGGCGCTCGGACAGTGGATGGCGAAGCGCAGGTTGTCGCCGGCGATCCACGCGCCCGGTCGTTCGAGAGGAAA
>DASXWF010000959.1:0-4976 GCA_036503835.1 Polyangiaceae bacterium
CGCGCGGCAGGTTCTGCTCGTACTTGGCGTGCCCGGTCTCGTGCAGCACGCCCATCAGCGCCTTGGCGAAATCGGACGAGTCGTAGCGCGTGGTGATGCGCACGTCGTCGGGCACGCCGCCGCAAAACGGATGGTGGCTCACATCGAGTCGACCGTGCGTGAAATCGAAGCCGAGCTTCCGCATCAAGGCCTCGCCGAGCGCGCGCTGTTGCTCGACGGGGAAGGGGCCGCTCGGCTCGCGCACCGGCCGGCTCTTCTGGTGCTCGACCGCGCGCTCGATGAACGGCGGCAGGAACGCGCCGAGCTTGCCGAAGAGCAGCTCGATGTCCGCGCCTCGCGCGCCCGGCTCGTAGCCGTCGAGCAGCGCGTCGTACGGGTCGAGCCCGAACGCCTCGCCCAGCGCGGCCGCGACCTCCCGCTTCGTCGCGACCACGTTCTCGAGCAGCGGGCGAAACGCGGCCCAGTCGTTCTGGGCACGCAGCTTGCGCCAGGCCTGCTCGCTGCGACTCTCCGAGAGCGAAGCGGCGGAGACGAGATCCGCGGGCAGGGCCGTCGCGCGCCGGTACCCGCGCGCCATCTCACGCAGGTTCGCGCGCCGCCACTCGTCCAGGCCGCCCTCGTTCTCCGCCGCCGCCAGCCACTCGGCGACCGCGGGCGAGGACGCGTGCTCGTGAACGAGCCCGCGCAGCGTCGCGAGCGCCTCGGCCCGCGACGACGAGCCGCCCTCGGCCATCATCGTCGCCTCGTCCCACGCGAGGATCGCCTCGAGGTGCTCGAGGTCCGAGAGTTTCTTGTAGTGCTTTTCGAGCTCGGCGTAGGACATCGCTTCGAGAGTCGTCTCCTTCGTCGCGTGAGAAAAGAACGCGCCGCAAAAAGATTTGTCCGTGCTGGGTCGCGCCGCACGTCGTAGTTGGAGCCGCGGCGCTCCAAGGAAAGAAGAACATGAGCGAATTCCTGTACTTGTACCGAGGTGCCCAGCTCCCGACCTCGCCTGCCGAAGCGCAGCGGAGATGCTCGCAAGATGCGAGTCTGCCTGAGCCCAGACTCCTCGAACCGCGTCTCCCCGGAACGCGGTCGTGACCCCGCAACTCAGCGCGGCGCAACGAGGAGCCGGCGCAGCGACGGCTGGAGCTCGTCGAGGGACGGCGCCCCGTCGAGCAGGGGCTCGAGCGGGCGCGCCGAGAGGGTGTGCCAGTAGAGGACGGTGCGGACGCCGGCAGGAGGCTTCGCGGCGAGCGCCAGCGCGCGCGCGAACGCCTTCGCGGTGTACGTCAGGTCGAGCTCGAGATTGTGCTCCTGCCGCGCGAACGCGCGGGCGCGTTCCGCCTCGTCGGTCGCGCAGCCGTAGCCGTCACCGATCGCGCCGCTGTCGAGCTCGAGCCGCGCGGAGAGCTCCGCCGCGGATACGCGAGCCCCGTTCGCTCGGACCGCCGCGCTCGCGAGCCGGCCGATCTGGCGCCGCACGAACGGACGCGCGAGCACGAGTACGCCGTGCACGCGCGCCCGCAGGCCCGACTGCGCGAGCCCCGCGAGCAATCCCGCCGCCGTGCCCCCCGAACCCACGGCGACCACGACGAGATCCGGCTCCGGCAGATCGCCCGCGCGCACCTGCGCCGCGAGCTCGAGCGCCGCGTCCGCGTACGCGAGCGCTCCCGCCAGATTCGAAGCGCCCGGCGGAATCACGTGATCGCCCGGCCGAAACGCGCGCGCGAACGCCAGCGGCACCCCCGCGTAGCCACCCGCGGCGTACGCCTCGACGCCCTGCCCGAGGGAGGCGCGCAGCGTGGCCTCGACGTGCGGCGTGCGGAGCTGCGGCACGAACACCGCGGCGACCCGCAGCCCGCGCGCCTTGCCGAAGAGCGCCGTGGTGAGCACGTGGTGGCTGCCCGCGGCACCGAGCGTGAGCAGCCGCGGACGCGCCTCGCCGAGATCCGCGAAAATGCGCTCGAGCTTTCGCACCTTGTTCCCGCCGTACACCGCGTGCGAGAGCCCGTCGTTCTTGAGCCAGAGCTCCGCCCCGTTGCGAGCGGGCGCTGCGAGCCGCACGACGGGCGTCGCTTCGATCAATTGAGCGCCGACGCGGTCTTGCGCGGCTGGTCGCCGCCCTGTCCCTTCACGAAGGTGAGCTCGCCGCCGTCGCGCCCGACGAACACCGTCTCGCCCGGTAAGAACTCGCCGGCGAGGAGCCTCCTCGCGAGCGCGTCCTCGAGGTGCTTCTGGATCGCGCGCTTGAGCGGCCGCGCGCCGAACTGCGGATCCCAGCCGAGCTCCGCCAGGAGCTCCTTGGCGGCCTCGCTCACGTCGAGCGACAGATCGCGCTTCCTCAGGCGTTTGGCGAGATCGCCGAGCTGGATGTCGACGATCCTCCGCACCTGCTCGCGCCCGAGCCGGCGGAAACGAACGATCTCGTCGAGACGGTTGATGAACTCCGGCCGGAACTGCTGGCGCAGCGCCTCCTGCACGACGCGCTCGCCGGCCCGCTCCTTCTCGGCCGCGTCGAGATCGCGCCGATCCTCGAGCGCGCTGAGCTCGGACGTGCCGATGTTGCTCGTGAGGATCACGAGCGTGTTCTTGAAGTCAACCGTGCGTCCCTGGCCGTCCGTCAAACGGCCGTCGTCGAGCAGCTGCAGGAGCGTGTTGAACACGTCCGGGTGCGCCTTCTCGACTTCGTCGAAGAGCAGCACGCTGTACGGCCGCCGCCGCACCGGCTCCGTGAGCTGCCCGCCCTCGTCGTAGCCGACGTAACCGGGGGGCGCACCGATCAGGCGCGAGACCGTGTGCCGCTCCATGTACTCGCTCATGTCGATGCGGATCATGGCGCGCTCGTCGTCGAACAGGAACTCCGCGAGGGCCCGCGCCGTCTCCGTCTTGCCGACGCCGGTCGGCCCGAGGAACAGGAACGACCCGATCGGACGGCGCGAATCGCCGAGACCCGCTCGCGAGCGCCGCACGGCGTCGGCCACCGCTCGCAGCGCCGGATCCTGGCCGACCACGCGCTTCTCGAGGTTCTCCTCCATCTTGAGGAGCTTCTGCATCTCGCTCTCGAGCATTTTCGAGACCGGCACACCCGTCCACTTGGAGACGATGGCCGCGACGTCCTCGTCCGTCACCTCTTCGCGCAGGTACGAACCCTTCTCCTGCACCTTGCCGAGCTCGCCGCGGCGCGCCTCGATCCTGCGCTCCGCCTCGGGGATCTTGCCGTAGTGAATCTCCGACGCGCGTCCGAGATCGCCGCGCCTTCGCGCCTGCTCTTCCTCCGCGCGGAGCTCCTCGAGCTCGCCCTGCGTTTCGCGGATCGTCTCGATGATCTCCTTCTCGCGCAGCCACTGCGCGCGCATCGCGTCGCGCTGCTCCCCGAGCTCGGCGAGCTCGCGCGCGAGCTCGTCGAGCCGCGCCTTGCTGGACTTGTCACGCTCCTTCTTGAGCGCCTGCTCCTCCATGCGAAGCTGCGTCAGACGCCGATCCAGCTGATCGATCTCGACCGGCAAGCTGTCGATCTCCATCTTGATCTTGCTGGCCGCCTCGTCGACCAGATCGATGGCCTTGTCGGGCAGGAAGCGATCGGTGATGTAGCGGTGGCTCAACGTCGCCGCGGCCACGATCGCCGTGTCGGTGATGTGGATGCCGTGGTGCACCTCGTAGCGCTCCTTCAGGCCGCGCAGGATCGCGATCGTGTCCTCCACCGTCGGCTCGCTCACCATCACCGGCTGGAAACGCCGCTCGAGCGCCGCATCCTTCTCGATGTGCTTCCTGTATTCGTCGAGCGTGGTCGCGCCGACGCAGCGCAGCTCCCCGCGCGCGAGCGCGGGCTTCAGCATGTTCGCGGCGTCCATCGCGCCCTCGCCGGCGCCCGCTCCGACCAGCGTGTGCAGCTCGTCGATGAACAGGATCACGCCGCCGCTCGATCCCTCGACCTCTTTCAGCACCGCCTTCAAGCGGTCCTCGAACTCGCCGCGGTACTTGGAGCCCGCGACCATGCTGGCGAGATCCAGCGCGAGGATGCGCTTGTCCTTGAGCGATTCGGGCACGTCGCCGTCCGCGATGCGGTGGGCGATGCCCTCGGCGATCGCGGTCTTGCCGACGCCGGGCTCGCCGATCAGCACCGGGTTGTTCTTGGTCCGGCGCGACAGCACCTGCATCACGCGCCGGATCTCCTCGTCGCGACCGATCACGGGATCGATCTTGCCGCGGCGCGCGAGCGCCGTGAGATCGCGCGTGTACTTCTCGAGCGCCTGGAACTTCCCCTCCGGCTCCTGATCGGTCACCCGCTGGCTGCCGCGGATTTCGGCGAGCGCGCGCACGAGCTTCTCGTACGAAAGTCCGTGACGATCGAAGACGGCCTGCAAGTCCTTGTCGTGCTTGGAGGCCGCGAGCAAGAAATGCTCGACCGAAACGAAGTCGTCCTTCAGCGCCTTGGCCTCTTCTTCCGCGCGATTCAGAAGCTGCGCGGCGCGCCGCGCGATGCTCGGCTCGGCCCCGCCGGAGACCTGCGGCAGCGTCTGGAGCCGCTTGCCGAACTCGCCGACGAGCGCACTGGCTTTGGCTCCCGCCCGTTCCACGAGGGCGGCTCCGACCCCGCCATCCTGCTCCAGAATGGCCGTGAGCACGTGCTCCGGAATCAGCTCCGGATGACCGCGGCGGCTGGCTGCCGCGACGGCGCTCTGCAACGCTTCCTGACTTTTCTTGGTGAGGCGATCCATCTGCATGGCTGATCCGCGCGCTTCGTCTGCGCACGAGCCAACCTAAGTCGCCCCACGACTCAATCAAGGTCCCGCCACCCCCGTAAAGTCAACGTGCCCGTGCCCGTGCCCGAAAAGCCGCATCGGAGGGGGCCCCTCCTCCAGCACATGCACCCCCAGCACATGGACCCCACCTACGCACCGTACCCACCGGGATCCAGTCTCTCACCCTTCGGGCACGGGCACGGGCAGGGGCACGTTGATGGGGACCGTGCGACCTAGTTCTGGCCGCCGCCC
>DASXWF010000960.1:0-1537 GCA_036503835.1 Polyangiaceae bacterium
GCCCAGGCCACGTGCGACTCGTGGAGCGTCACGCGCAGCGCGGTCACCCGGTCGCTGCCGGGGCCGAGCTCGCCCGCGCGGACCGAGGCGGCGACGCGATCGAAGAGGTAGCCGGCGAGGAACTCGGTCGTGGTGTTCTTGCCGGCGAATTCCGGGACTTCGTCGAGGTTCCGGAAGTTGAGCTCGCCGAGCAGCCGCTCGAGGGTCTGGCTCGCGCGGCCGATGTCGACGACGACCCCTTCGGGACCGAGCTCCGGCCGCCGGAATTCGACATCGACCACGTAGGTCGCGCCGTGCAGGCGCTGCGCGGGCCCGAACAGCTCTCCGCGAAAGCTGTGCGCGATCATGACGTGACCTCGAACCGAGACGGCATACATGAAGAGAATCCTTCCTAGTAACGAATCACCTGGCAGAGCGGCCCGGCGGATTGCGAGAGCTGCGACATGGTTTCCGGTAGCGAGGAGAACGGCGAGTCCTGAGAGAGCAGAACGTCGAGGCGTGAGTCCGCAAGCAACGACAGGGCGAGCTCGAGGCGCGAGCGGTGCGTGTGGCGGCGCCGGGCCTCGGGGCTGACGCGCCCGACCTGTGAGGAGCGCAGCGTGAGCCGGCGGGAGTGGAAGTCTTCGCCGAGCGGCAGCGCGACCGGACCGCTGCCGAACCAGGAGAGCTCGAGCACGGTCGCGTCGGTCCCCGCCACGGAGAGCGCGGTTTCTGCGCCGCGTGCGTTGCCGCTCGCGTCGAAGACGAGGTCGCGCTCGAGACGGGCCTGGGACGGTTCGGCGAAGCCCACGCCGAGCGCCGCCGCGACCGCGCCGCGCGACGGATTCAGATCGACGAGCTCGACTTCGGTCCCGGGAATCCGGCCGACGAGGTACGCGCACAGGCAGCCGACCACGCCGGCGCCGACCACCGTGACGCGATCGCCGAGTCGCGGAGCACCGTCCCAGACGGCGTTCAGCGCCGTCTCGAGATTTGCTGCGAGCACGGCGCGGCGTGGCGGTACGCCGTCGGGGACGCGCGTGACCGCGCTTTCGGGGACGACATAGGCCGTCTGATGCGGAAACAGGCAGAACACCGCCGCACCCGCGAGCGCGGGGCTACCGGCCGCGACCCGCCCGACGTTGGCGTAGCCGTACTTCACGGGCCAGGGGAAGTCGCCGTCCTGGTGAGGACAGCGCATGCGGCGAAATTCGCTCGGCGGTACGCGACCTTGGAATACCAGCGACTCGGTGCCGCGGCTCACGCCGCTCCACAGCGTTTCGACCAGGACCTCGCCGGCCGCCGGTGTGGCCAACGCTTCGTCTCGGAGCTCGCCGCGGGAGGGCCCCGTCACCCAGAAGGATCGGGCGGTCGTCACGCGACCGCGTCATAGTACTAGTCCGCCCGATTTTCGAGGAAAGGCCGGGCTCCAGCCGATTTCTGCGCGGCGGCCCGTTCCGCGGGACGGCGTGTAGACTCGGGCGCCGGCGATGTCCGAGGCCGAACGGTTGCCGCTCAAGGCGTGGAGTCGCTGGAACGCCCCGGTCATGCTCGCGGC
>DASXWF010000961.1:0-5203 GCA_036503835.1 Polyangiaceae bacterium
TCGCCGACGTAGCCCGCTTCGGTGAGCGTCGTGGCGTCCGCGATCGCGAAGGGCACCTTCAAGATCTTCGCGAGCGTCTGGGCGAGCAGGGTCTTCCCGCTACCCGTCGGCCCGAGCAGGAGGATGTTGCTCTTGCCGAGCTCCACGTCCTCCGTCCCGATCTTCGAGTTGATGCGCTTGTAGTGGTTGTGAACCGCTACCGCGAGGATCTTCTTCGCGCGGTCCTGACCCACCACGTAGTCGTCGAGGATGGATTTGATCTCGGCGGGCTTCGGAGTCGGATCCGAGCCGGTCGAGGGTTCGTCCTTCTCGACTTCCTCCGCGATGATGTCGTTGCACAGGGCAATGCACTCGTCGCAGATGTAGACCGTCGGTCCTGCGATGAGCTTCTTCACTTCCTTCTGCGATTTCCCGCAGAAGGAGCAGCAAAGATTGCCGTTTGATTCGTCGCGCCGTCTCTCCACTTCGTCCTCGCTGCCGAGGTGGCTGCTTTCCGGAAATTCTATGGCTCTACCCCTGGAAGGGCAAGCACACCGCTACCTACGGCCGCACCTGAGCGGCATTTCAGTCTTTTCGACCGGCCTGGCTGGTCTTTGGGGCCCCGGCCCCAAAGACTTCTGGCTTTGTCGAAGAGCCGGGCCTTGGCTCGGATGGGAACCCGCGGGCCGGGTCAACCGGACTTCTTCCGGGGTTCGAAGACCTCGTCGATGAGCCCGTATTCCTTGGCCTGTCCGGGACCCATGTAGAAGTCGCGGTCGATGTCGCGGGTGATGTCCTCCCGGGACTTGCCGGTCGAGCGGCACATGATGTCGATCAGGACATCCTTCGTGTGCCTGACCTCGCGGGCCTGGATCTCGATGTCGGTCGCCTGACCCCGCGCGCCGCCGTGCGGCTGGTGGATCATGATGCGGGCGTTCGGGAGCGCGAAGCGGCGCCCCTTCTGGCCGGCGCCCAAAAGGACCGCGCCCATGCTCGCCGCCTGCCCGATGCACATGGTGCTGACGGGGCAGCGCACGTACTGCATCGTGTCGAAAATCGCGAGGCCGGCCGTGACCACCCCGCCCGGGGAGTTCACGTAGAGCTGGATGTCCTTGTCGGGATCCTCGCTCTCCAAGAACAGGAACTGCGCGATGATGATGTTGGCCACATCGTCGTCCACGGCGCTGCCGAGAAACACGATGCGGTCCTTCAACAGGCGGCTGAAGATGTCCCAGGTGCGCTCACCACGGTGCGTGGTTTCGACCACGTGCGGGTAGATGACGTTGGCCTGGATGCGTTCGGCCGCTGCCTGGCCCTCGAGCAACCGGATGGCTTCGGAACGGGTCTCGGGTCGTCGTGACATGTGCGTCCTTCGGGTGCCGCGGGTGCGGAGGGTCACCCTTCTTCGATCTTGGCCTTCGCCTGGATGATGTCCAGGACCTTGTTCTCCAAAATCATCCCAATCAACATCTCACGCTTCTGCGGCTCGCGGTACTCGGCGCGGAGTTTCGCAACATTCTTTCCCGATTGGGCGGCGAGCTCCTCGAGACCCTTGTCGATCTCGGCGTTGCCGATCTGGATCGACTCCTTCTTCGCGACCTCGGCCATCAAGAGGCCCGCGGCCACCTTGACCTCGCTGTCGGCCCGCACCTTTTCGCGGAGTTCGTCGCCGATCTGCGAGACCTGACCGCCCTGCTGGCGGGCGCGCGTGATGATTTCTTGCTCGGTGATCTGCATCTGGCGCTCGACCAGCGAGGGGGGCACCGGGATCGGGTTCGCCTTCACGAGCTCGAGCACCAGGCCCTCGGCCAGGGCATTTTCGCTCGCTTCCTCGGCCTGCTTCTCGAGCTGCTCGCGGATGTTCTTTTCGAGGGCCGCGAGCGTCTCGAAATCGCCCACGTCCTTCGCAAATTCGTCGTCCGCCGCCGGCAGGACGCGCTCCTTCAGCGCCTTGAGGGTCACCTTGAAGAGCGCCGTCTTGCCCTTGAGCCGCTTGTGCGGATGGTTCGACGGCATCGCGATCTCGACTTCCTTGCTCTCGCCGAGCGACAGGCCCTCGATCGCCGCCTCGATCGCCGCGAGCAGCTGACCGCGGCCGACCGGAACCTGAAAGTCCGAGGCGCCCGCGTCCTCGATGACCTCACCCTCGACCTTGACCTCGAAGTCGATCGTGGCCATGTCGTTCTTCTGTGCGGCGCGCGCCGCCTTCGGCTCCTCGAGCGTCGCGTGCGCTTCGCGCAAGCGGTCGATCTCGGCCTTCACGTTCTCGTCGGTGACCGCGTTCTTCACGCGCTTGGCGGCGAGGCCCTCGTATTTCACGCTCTCGATCGTCGGGAGCACTTCGACGCGGACCGTGTAGGAAAAGGGCTGATCCTCGACCAGCGCCTTGCGCTCGATCGCGGGGTTGGAGACGGGCTGGAGCTTCTGCTCGCTCACCGCCTTCGGGTACGTCTCCTCCACGAGCAGGTCGGCGACGTCCTTCGCGATGCGCGGGCCGTAGACGTGGGAGAGCACGCGGCGCGGCGCCTTGCCGGGGCGGAAGCCGCGCACCTTCGCGTTCTTCGCGACGTTACTGTAGGCCTTTTCGACCTCGGATCGGACGCGCTCGCTCTCGATCTCGATATCGAACTGGACGACGACGGGGCTGAGTCTCTGAACGGTGACCTGCATCGGGATGGGCTTTTTTGGAAGGGGGGAGCTTACTAGCATCACTTCGCCGGTTTCCATCCCGCCGATCCTTACGAATCCGTCCGGCTCCCTCTGAACCACCCAAGCTCCGCTGGCGGGCCATGGCGTCTGCCTTGGCGTCTTGGCGGCTTCCGTCACGCCACCGATCGACAAAAACCGCCAGCTCTCCGAGACATTTCGAGCGGCTGTCCCTCCGAGTGCTGCCCCCGGCCGCGTTTCTCGCCGGTCGGGGGCACCCCGCCTACCTCCTCCTCATTCCTCCTCTTCGGATTCCGCCTGCACCAGCGCAGCCTCGAAGGGATCGAGGTCGAAGTCCAAATCGTCGCCACTGTTCTCGAGCTCGTCCGTCGACCAACCGATTCGCATCTCCGGACGAATGTGCTCGCGCTCGAAGTCTTGAAAAGTCGAATATCCTCGGGGGGCTGCCATTTCGTTCCTCTCTGGCCTAAGAACTACCTGCACCTACTTAGACCTACACCTGCCCACAATGTAGGCGAACGCCCCGATCCCACCAAGAAATCGAGGAACTTCGCGACCGCCTCTTTTCCCTGGGCCGCGGGCCTCCACTTCCTGGTCGCGCCGGCTCGTCCGAAAGTACGCTGCGCTACCTACCCACCCTGAGCCCGACCCGGCCGATTCCGAAACCCCACCGATGCCTGGACCGCACATCATCGCCATCGCCAACCAGAAGGGCGGCGTCGGCAAGACCACGACGGCCGTGAACCTCGCGGCGAGCCTCGCCGCCGCCGAGCGGCGCACGCTCCTGGTCGACATGGACCCGCAGGGCAACGCATCGAGCGGAGTGGGCGTTCCGCCCGGAACCGCGGAACGGACCATCTACGACGCGCTCATCGGTTCGAACACGCTCGCGGACGTGCTGCGCACGACGTCGATCGCGACCCTCGATATCGCGCCGTCCACGCAGGATCTGATCGGCGTCGAGTACGAGCTCTTCGAGCAGGACCGCGGAACCCACCTCGCGACGCTGCTCGCCGGCGCCGACATCGGCAAGTACGAGTACGTGATCGTCGACTCCCCTCCCTCACTCGGCGTGCTCACGCTGAACGTGCTCGTCGCCGCGCAGCGCGTGATCGTCCCGCTCCAGCCCGAGTACTACGCGCTCGAGGGCATCACCTACCTGATGGCCACCATCGACCGCGTGCGCGGCTCGTTGAATCCCCGGCTCGCTCTCGAGGGCATCGTGATCACGATGTGGGACCCGCGCAACCGCCTCGCCCACCAGGTCGCCGACCAGGTGAAGAAGCATTTCCGCGTCTTCGACACGATCATTCCCCGCAACGTGCGTCTGAGCGAGGCGCCCTCCCACGGCTTGCCGGCGCTGCTCTACGACGCCGACAGCAAGGGCGCGCAGGGCTACCTGAGCCTCGCGCGCGAAGTCATCGACGGAGCGAAGGCGTGAACGGAGGAACGAAACCGCCTCGCGGCCTCGGACGCGGGCTCGACGCGCTCCTGCCCGCGCGGCCGCCGGCGGGTCCGCCCTCGCGGCCCGCGGTCGACTACGGCGAAGGCAACGTCTTCACCTGTCCGCTCGAGCGCATCCATCCCCAGCGCGGCCAGCCTCGCCAGCACTTCGCCCCCGAGAAGCTCGACGAGCTCGCGCAGTCCTTGAAGGAGCACGGTCTGCTCGAGCCGCTCGTCGTACGGCGGCGCGGCGAAGGCGAGTTCGAGCTCATCGCCGGCGAACGGCGCTGGCGCGCGGCTCAGCGCGCCGGCCTGCGCGAGGTCCTCGTCGTCGTCCGCGACGTCTCGGCGCGCGACGCCTTCGAGCTCGCGCTGATCGAAAACGTCCAGCGCGAAGACCTCGACCCGATCGAATTCGCCGAGGCCCTGGATCGCCTCCTCCGCGAGCACGGCTACAGCCAGGAAAAACTCGCGGAGCGCGTCGGCAAGGAGCGCTCCACCATCGCCAACGCCCTCCGCCTGCTGAAACTGCCGAAAGCGGTCCGCGAGCGCGTCGTCTCCGGCGAGCTCAGCGAGGGCCACGCGCGGGCCCTCCTCGGCGCCCCGAGCGACGAAGCGTTGCTCGAGCTCGCCGACAAGGTCGTGAAAGGCCGCCTGAGCGTGCGGCAGACCGAGGCGCTCGTGCGGGGAGCCAAGGCCGGCGCGAAAGAGGACGCCGCGCCCGGCCCCGCGAAAGGCAAATCCGCGAACGTCCGCGACATCGAGTCCCGACTCGAGCGCCGCCTCGGCGCGCGCGTCGAGCTGCGCGACCGCGGCGAAAAGGGCGAGCTCGCGATTCGCTACGGCTCGTGGGACGATCTCGATCGGATCCTCGACGTGATTCTGAAGGGCAACGGGCCGAACTGAGCGCGGTTCCGGATTCCTACGTCGAGTGAGTCGACGTCGAGCGCGCGCCGCGCGATGGCTCTCACACCTTCGCTTCTTCCAAGAACTTCTTCAACCCCGCGAGCACGTTCTCCCAGTTCTTCTTCGAATGGTCCGCACGCTCCTGGGTGTCGGTGTTCGACTGGTGAATGGTCACGCGCACGCCGCTCCCTTCGCCGGTGAGCTCGTA
>DASXWF010000962.1:0-5562 GCA_036503835.1 Polyangiaceae bacterium
CTTGATCAAGGAGCAGCAGGTCTTCTACTACCGCTCCATTCACGACGATCTGATCCGCGCGGTGGAGAGCATCGAGAGCTACCGCGAGCTCCTGAGCAACGCGCTCGACGCGCATTTCTCGGCCGTGTCTCAGCGCACGAACGAGATCATGAAGCACCTCACGGTGCTGTCCTCGATCTTTCTACCGCTCACCTTCGTCACCGGCTTTTTCGGTCAGAATTTCGAGCACCTGCCGTTCGGCTCGGACGCGCTGATGTGGATCGGGATCCTGAGCTGCCTGCTCTTGCCCGCGGGGATGCTGACCTGGTTTCGGAAGAAGCGCTGGCTCTGAGGCCCAGCCTGATCTTCACGTCCGAGCAGGCGGCAGCGTGAGCACCGGCACCGGGCTCAGGCGAATCAACTTCTCGGTGACCGAACCGAGCAGCATGTGAGCGAGGCCGGTCCGGCCGTGCGTGCCGATCACCACGAGGTCGTGCTGCTTCGACTTGGCCTCGGCGATCAGCGTCGAGACCGGATCGCCCGAGCACAGACGGCCCTCTACGGTGAGGCCGGCCGGGAAGGCCACGGTGGCGAGGAATTCCTTCATGTCGCGTTGCGCGTTGTCCTCGATCAGCTCGGCGAGCGAGCAGTGCTCCTGCCCCGGCCGCCGCACCATGACCGCGTCCGATACGTACGCCGGCCGGTCCCAGACGTGCACGACGTCGAGAGCCGCACCCACACCTGCCGCGAGCTTCGCGGCGAAGATCAGGCTCTGCCGCGAGTTTTCCGAATAATCGACCGGAACCAGGATGCGTCGAAACATACCGTTTGCCTCGAAGGAGATGGCGTTTGCCTCGAAGGAGATGGCGTTTGCCTCGAAGCAGCACCTGACTCTACCATCGGGGAGCACCCGTGGCGAAAGAGAAGGGCGACTTCGATCCGGAGCTCGAGTCCACGCTCGCCGGGGACATCGCGATCGTCGCCGGCATCGGCAAGGCGAAGAAGGACCCGGCGCTCGAGCAAGTGCGCGGTCCCGGCGCTCCCAGGAGCCATCCGCTGCGCCTCGCGGAGACCGTGATCGGGCGCGGCACGCAGGCCAACGTCACGATCGAGAGCGCGTTGCTCTCGCGGCGCCACCTGGCGGTGCGGCGCACGGGTCCCGAGTTCAGCTTCGAGGATCTCGGCAGCGCCAACGGCGTCTACCTGAACGGGGTCCGCGCGCACGCCGCGGTGCTGCACGACGGCGATACGCTCCAGATCGGCGACGTGGTCTTCGTGTTCCACGAGTCCGGCGAATGAGCGAGCCGGTCTTCGTCCGCTTCTGGGGCACGCGGGGCTCGATCCCGACGCCCGGCCACAAGACGCGCCGCTTCGGGGGCAACACCTCCTGCGTCGAAATCCGCGTCGGGGATCTGCTGCTCGTCTGCGACGGCGGCACCGGCCTGCGCGAGCTCGGGCTCGATCTCGTGGCGCGGGGCAAGCCGAGGCTCGAGGCGCACCTGTTCTTCAGCCACATGCACTGGGATCACATCCAGGGCTTCCCGTTCTTCGTGCCCGCGTACGCGCCGACCAACGACCTCTACGTCTACGAGGTGGCGAGCGGCGACGATCGCGTGCAGCGCCTGCTGCACGGCCAGATGCGCTCGGAGTACTTCCCGGTCACGTTCGCCGATCTGGGCGCGCGCATCGTCGGGCGGCACTTCGAGGACGGAGCGACGCGCTTCGGCGCGGTCAGGGTGCGCTGTCTGGAACAGAAGCATCCGGGACGGAGCTTCGCCTACGCGTTCGAGATCGACGGCAGGAAGATCGTGTACGCCACCGACAGCGAGCTCGATCTGTTGCTCGCGGATCCGGAGGGGGTGCTGCGCGATCCCGACGAGCTCCGGCGCCTGCCCGACGAGCTCGTGAGCTTCTGTCGCGACGCGGATCTCTTGATCGCGGACGGCCAGTACACGGACGACGAGTACCCGAAGAAAGTGGGCTGGGGACACGCGCGCGCGAGCACGGTCGTCGATCTCGCCCGGCAGGCCGGGGTCAAGCAGTGCGCGATCTTCCACCATGATCCGATGCACACCGACGACCTCGTCGACCAGAAGATCGAGAGCGTGCGGCAGCGCCTGGAGCGCGCCGGTTCGCCGTGCCTCGTGTTCGGCGCGCGCGAGGGGCTGGTGCTCAAACTCGAGTAGCTCCCGCGCGGGGCTCGCGGGGTGCTACGGAGCGGGCCATGCAGAGCGCGCAGCGTGATCGGACGCTCCTCGGCGTGGCGGGCTTTCTGCGGGCTACCGCGACCAGCACGGCGGGGATCACGCTGGGGCTCCATCTCGGCCGCCTCGGCCTGGAGCCGAGAACGCTCGGGGTCGTGCTGTCCGCGGGTCTTTCCGGCGCGGCGCTCGCCGCGCTGCTCGCGACGCTGTTCGCCGACCGGCTCGGCCGCCGGCGCTTCCTCCTGGCGGTGGCGACTTTGGGCGCGCTCGGCACGGCGATCTTCGCCGTTTCGTCGGAGCCGCTCGTGCTCGGCGTCGCGGCCTTCGCGGGCATGCTGAACGGCATGGGGCGCGACCGCGGCGCCGCGTTGATCCTCGAAACGTCGATGCTGCCGTCCACGACGGACGATCGCGGCCGCACGCGCGTGATCGCGCTGTACACGATGCTGCAGGATCTCGGGCACGGTCTCGGCGCCGCGCTCGTCGGTGCCAGCGGCTTTCTCGCGGAGCGACACGCGACAGCCGGTCCGGGCCACGGCTACCGCGCGCTGCTGCTCGGCTGCGCGGCGCTTTCCGCCGCGGGCGTGCTGATTTACGCCCGTCTCGGAGCGGGGCTCGAGGTCGACGAGACGGCCTCGCGCGAGACGCTCACGCCCGAAAGCCGCGGCATCCTCGCTCGCCTCTCCGCGCTCTTCGCGCTCGACAGCCTGGGCGGCGGCTTTCTGACGAGCGCGCTCCTCTCTTACTTCTTCTTCGAACGCTTCGGCGCCGGCCCCGGCGCCATCGGCGCTCTGTTTCTCGGCGCTCGCCTCTTGAATGCGCTCTCGCACCTCGGGGCGGCGTGGCTCGCCGGACGCATCGGGCTCGTGAACACCATGGTGTTCACGCACATCCCTTCCAGCGTGCTGCTCGCGAGCGTGGCCTTCGCGCCGAACTTTCCGATCGCGGCGGCGCTCTTCCTGCTGCGTGAGGGGCTGGTCGAAATGGACGTGCCGACCCGCCAGTCCTACGTGCTGGCCGTCGTGCGCCCCGAGGAGCGCACGTTCGCGAACGGCATCACGAATCTCGTGCGGCTCGGTTCCTGGGCCGTCGCCCCGTCGGTAGCGGGTCTGCTCATGAGCGCGGGCTCGCTCCACACGCCGCTCGTGGCCGGGGCGGGCATGAAGATCCTCTACGACCTGTTGCTCTGGCGGGCTTTTCGCAAGGTCAAACCGCCCGAAGAGCGCTGACGCGGGCTTTCGGCGCGAGCCTCAAAGCAAGCGGGAGCGCCGCATCAAGACGAGCAGACCGATCACGATCCCGAGCACGAGCGCCCAGAAGAAGGCGTAGCCGTACGTCCAGTGGAGCTCCGGCAGACGATCGAAGTTCATGCCGTAGACACCGCACAAGAAGGTCAACGGCAGAAAGATCACGCTGACCACCGTCAGCCGCTTCATGACCTCGTTCGTGCGGTGGCTGACGACCGACATGTAGAGGTTCAGGGACTCGGAGAGGATGTCGCGGTCGACCAGCAGGTCCTGGAGCACGTGTTCGAGCGTGCCGACCATGTTCGCGAGGAAGGGCTGCGTGGCTTCGCTCACGAACAAGCTGCGCCGCGTCGAAAGGTCGGTGAGCACGGCGCGCGACGGCAAGAGCACCTTGCGAAAATGCAACAGATCGGCGCCCAGACCGGAGATGCGCGCGAAGACGGCGTCGTCGACCTTCCCGGACTGGAGCTCGGTTTGCAGGTGCTCGACGCGCTCCTCCATGACTTTCTGCACCGACAGGTAGTTGTCGAGCAGGTGGTCCCAGACCTCGTAGACGAGAAAGCTCGGGCTGCGGGCGAAACGGATGAAATCGCGCCGGTAGTCGCGCCGCACGGAGCTCAAGAACACGACCGGGCCCTTGTGCACGGTCAGCATGAAGTGCTCGGTGACGATCACGTCGACGCGTTCGAGCTCGAATTCCCCGCCGCGCTGGCGGCAGCCCGAGACCACCAGGTGGAGGTAGTCGTCGTAGCGCGCGAGCTGCGTGGACGGCTCGTGCTTGAGGGCAACGTCGATGGTCTCCTCGCCGACCACGCCCAGGGACATCAGGAGCTTGCGCGCCTCGTCGAGGTCGGTCGCGTCGATGTCGATCCAGACGAAGCGCCCCGCATCCATCTCCGCGCGCGACTCGGCCAGGGTGCACGTCGACTCGGTCTTGTTGGCGAAATCGAGGACGGCGACGGTCACCGAGCAGGGTCGGATCGGAAGATTTCCGCCCGACGCGCGGAACGTCCCCGAAAGGAGCGACCCCCCGGGCGGCGGCATGAGGCTCATTCGTCCCGGACGTTACAGCGACAGCACCACGGAGGGACAGGTGCTCGGATGTACTCGCAGGTGGGCGCGGAATTTCCGGACAAATGGCGAAAGCCCTGCGGGCCGGCGTCGTTCTAAGCTCGATGTCCGAGGCCGCGCAGAGAGGAACGGCGGGGGTAGAGCCCCTGCCGGGCAACGCACGTGATTCGACGGCGGCCGGTCACGAAATCGACGGAGGACGGCACATGAGCTCGGACAGCCCGGAGAGCAAGGTGGAGACCGGTACCGCGAGCACCCCCATTCGGGCCACCCGGCCCTCCGGAGACATCGAGGCGGATCGCGAGATCCTGCAAGCGCTCGAGGACGGGGACCGCCGCCGCGCGCTAGCCCTGTGTGCCCGGCATCACGGCGCGTCGATCGGGCGGCTTTGCATGGCGCTGCTCGGTTCGCAGTCCGAGGCGGAGGACGCCGTGCAGGAGACGCTGCTCGCGGCGCACTCGGCCTTCCAAGGCTTCCGCGGGGACGGCTCGCTCCGGGCGTGGCTCTACGCGATCGCGCGCCGGCGCTGCGCGCGCAGGCTCGAGCAGAGAAAGGTCCGCGAAGAGGGCGCTGACGCGCAGGCCCCGGCCACCTCGACCGAGGAGATCGTCGAGACGCGGCGGCGCGCCGAGCAGGCCCGCGCGCTGCTCGCCGGGATGCGCCCTACCGAGCGCGAAGCGTTGCTCATGCGCTACCTCGGCGAGCTCAGCTTCCGCGAGGTCGGCGAAGCGTGCGGTATCGACGAGGCGGCGGCGCGCAAGCGCGTGTCGCGCGCGCTCGCCAGGCTGCGAGAGGCGATCGAAAAATGACGAAGCACGACGAAACCACCGCTCCGAACTGCGACGAGGTCCTGGAGCACCTCGCGGAGCTCGTCGAAGGCAGCGCCGAACCGGCGCTCTACGAACACGTCGCCGACTGCGATCGCTGCCGCGACGCCCGGCACGAGGCGGAGCGAGCGCTCGAAACGATCCGTCGGGCGGGCAGCGACTATCTCCCACCGGACGAGCTCGAGGCGGCGGTGCTGAGCGCGCTCGACGCGCGCGATCCGGAGGACACGGGTA
>DASXWF010000963.1:0-9535 GCA_036503835.1 Polyangiaceae bacterium
AAGGGCGCGCGCTCTCCGGCTTCATCACGGCCGAGGACGGCACGTTCCGCACGTTCATCCTCGAACCGGGCAACTACACCTTCGCCGTCTCCGCCAAGGGTTACCGCGACGGGCAGTGCCTCGTCGCCGTACCGACGGGCAACGAGCCGCCGCAGCCGGCCGGCGCGCAGCCGCCAAATCCGCTCGATCCTCCGCCGGCCGCGACCATCGGGCGCGACGGCGAGGTCCCGCTGCGCTGCGAGCTCGAGGCGCTGCCGCAGCTCGGCAACGTCGCCGGCACGCTGATCGACGCCGAGAACCAGCAACCGGTCGGCGGCGCGCGCGTGAAGATCCGCGACGGCCGCGGCCGGGAGCTCGATCTCTCCGCGGACGGCGCGGGCATGTTCCGGTTCCAGAACGTCCCGCCCGGCCGCATCACGATCATCGTGGAGGCCCCGGGCTACTTCGGCAGCAGCAACGAGTTCGTGATCAAGGCGCTCGAGGACACGCCCGCGCGCATCCAGCTCAACAAGCGCCCGGCGCAGCCCAACGTCGTCGTCACCGGCAAGGAGCTCAAGCTCAAGAAGCAGGTGCACTTCCAGCACGATTCGGCGGAAATCCTGCCGGACTCGGCGGCAATCCTGGAAGAGATCGCGGACGTGCTGAAGTCGCACCCCGAGATCAAGGGCGTGGAAGTCCAGGGCCACACCGACAACCAGGGCGCGGCGCCCTACAACTTGAAGCTCAGCGAGAGCCGGGCTCAGGCGGTCGTCGACACGCTCGTGAAGCTCGGTGTCGACCCGCTCCGGCTCCAGGCCAAGGGCTACGGCGACACCAAGCCGCTCGCTCCGAACACGGGCGAGGTCGGCCGCGCGAAGAACCGCCGCGTTCAGCTGATGATCAAGTGAGCGCGAAGCTCGAGTGAGCTCGAAGACGCAGGACCCGCGGCGTCAGCCCTGCGGGTCCTTCTTCTCGGCCGCGATCTCCTGGAGCAGCTCTTCCACGCGGCCGCGCGCGTCCTCGCCGGTGTCGTAGACGAAGCGAAGCTCCGGAAGCTTGCGGATTTCCATGCGCGGGCCGAGCGCGCGCCGGAGGCGCGGTGTCACGCGCTTCAGGCGCGCGAGCACGGACTTTCTCGCCTCGGCGCTGTCCGTCGTGGACAGGCGCCGCACGCGGATGTGAGCCACCGAAAGGTCGCGCGACACGTCCACCGACGTGACCACGAGCGAGAGCAGCTCCGGATCTCCGACATCCCGGTGCAGGGCGTCCGTCAGGTGGTGGCGCAAGAGCCCGGCCACGCGTTCGATGCGGCGTGTGTCTTCCTTCAAGAGTCGTCGTCCTCGTCGTCGTAGGGATATGCCCCGGTGTCCGAAGCCAGCGCCTGCTCGATGCCGCCGCGGATGCCGCTGCCGCCGTCACCGAACGTCACGATCTCGGTCGCCACGTCGGCGAGCAACGCGTCACGGGCCGTCCGTGCCATCGCGATCCCTTTCGAGAGCAGCGCCGAGCAGCGGGCCGAGTCGTTCGAGACCACCGCGAGCCCCAGCGTCGCCACCTGGTAGCGCTCGAGATCGCCGATCTCCGCGATCGAGACGCGCAGGTTCGCGGCGATCCGCTCCTTCAAGCTGCGCACCACGCGCCGCCGGTCCTTGAGCGAACGCGCGCCCGGGATCGAAAGAACCAGGCGCGCGACTCCGACGAACACGTCCGTTCAGGTCAGAGCGTCTGCTTGACCTGCTCGATTTCGTAGGCCTCGATGATGTCGCCGACCTTGAACTCTTGGAAGCCGTCGAGGGAGATACCGCAATCGAAGCCTTCCTTGACCTCGCGCGCGTCGTCCTTGAAGCGTTTGAGGGTCGAAATCTTGCCGCGGTGCACCTCGGCGCCCTCGCGCATCAGGCGCGCTTCGGACGAGCGCCGCACGACGCCCTCGATCACCATCGAACCGGCGACGTTGCCGGCCTTGCTGATGCGGAACACCTGCCGCACCTCGGCCTTGCCGATGAGCTTCTCCACCATCTGCGGCGCGAGCAGGCCTTCCATCGCCGCCTTCACCTCGTCGACGACGTTGTAGATGATGCTGTAGGGGCGGATCTGGACGCCTTCCTTCTGCGCCAGCGCCGCGGCCTTGCCCGCCGGACGCACGTTGAAGCCGATGATGATCGCGCCGGCCGCCACGGCCAGGTTCACGTCGCCTTCGGTGATGGCGCCCGCCGCCGAGTGGACCACGCTGACCTTCACCTTCTCGCTCGTGAGCCGGGTGAGCGCCTCGGCCACCGCCTCGACCGAGCCCTGCACGTCCGCCTTGATGATGAGCTTGAGCTCGAGCTGCTCGACCTCTTGCAAGGCCTTGTGCAGCTCCTCGAGCGACATCGCCTTCTGGCCCGTGGACGGCACCAGGCTGCGGCGCTCCTTCACCTTGCGGCTCTCGGCGATTTCCTGCGCTTTCTTGATGTCCTTGACGGCGTGGACCTGGTCGCCCGCGCTCGGCACGTCGTTCAGGCCGATCACGGAGACCGGCGTCGAGGGCCCGGCGCTCTCCTGCTGGCGGCCCAGCGAGTCGTACATCGCGCGCACCTTGCCGTGCGCCCCGCCCGCGAGGATCACGTCGCCGCGGTTGAGCGTGCCGTCCATCACGAGGATGGTCGCGACCGGACCGCGCCCGCGGTCGAGCTCGGCTTCGACCACGAGGCCCGTGGCGGGACGCGTCGGCGTGGCACGAAGCTCGAGCACCTCGGCCTGCAGCGCGAGCTGTTCGAGCAACTCGTCGATGCCCTGCCCGGTGTGCGCCGACACTTCCTGGAACAGCGTCTCGCCGCCCCACTCTTCGGGCGAGAGCCCGAGCTCGGCGAGCTGGCGCTTCACGCGCTCGGGGTTGGCTTCGGGCTTGTCCATCTTGTTCACGGCGACCACGATCGGCACGTTCGCGGCCTTCGCGTGATTGATCGCCTCGCGCGTCTGCGGCATCACGCCGTCGTCCGCCGCGACCACCAGCACGACGACGTCCGTCGCCTTCGCGCCGCGAGCGCGCATGGCCGTGAAGGCCTCGTGACCCGGCGTATCCAGGAACGTGATCGAACCGTGCGCCGTCTCCACCGAGTACGCGCCGATGTGCTGGGTGATGCCGCCGGCCTCGCCCGCCACGACGTTCGCCTTGCGGATCCGGTCGAGCAGGCTCGTCTTGCCGTGATCGACGTGACCCATCACGGTGACGATCGGCGGACGCGGCAGCGTGTCGCCTTCGTCGGGCGTGGTGCCGCGCGCGGCCGTCAACTGATCGGCCTCGCTCACCGCCGTGTCTTCGACCTCCCAACCGAACTCGTTGGCGACGATCTTCGCGGTCTCGGCGTCGAGCGTGGTGTTGATGTTCACGCCGGTCATGCCGAGACGCATGACCTTCATGAGCACCTCCGTCGCCTTGAGCTGCATGCGGCCCGCGAGCGTGTGCAGGTTCACGGACTCTTCGATGCGCACGATCTTCTTGTGCGCGCCGCGCTCCTGCGTGGCGATCGGGCCCTTCGGCCGCGGAATCGCGGGGCCGCCGGGACGGCGCATCCCGGGCCGGTTGAAGCCCGGCCGGCCGCCCATGAACGGGCCGCCGGCGCGCGGTCGCGCGTTGGCCGCGCCTGCCTTGGGATCGTACTGAACGCGACGCGGCGTCGGAGCTCCGCGTTGCACCTGCGGCATCGGCACGCCGGGACGGCCTTCCCACACGTCGATACCCGTCTTCGGCGTGGCCGGACGAGCCGGCGCGGGCGGCGGCACACTCGCCGTCTTCACCTGCGGAGGCTCCTGGGTGGGAGCGACCGGAGCGGGCGCTGCGGCTGCGGCCGGCGCTGCGGGGGCGGGCGTCGGAACCGGAGTGGGAGCGACCGCGACGGGCTCGGGCGCCGGAGTGGCGACGGGTGCGGGCGCCGGAGCGGAGGCCGCGGCGGGAGGCGGAGCGGCCTCGACGGGTGGGGGGGGCGCAGCCTTGGGCTTCGACGCGGGAGCCGGAGCGGCGGCGGGAGCCGACGGCGCTTGCGGAGCGGGCGGCTCGGCCGACGCGGCCGGGGCGCTCGCGGGCTTGCTGCGCTTCACGACGGCAGGGGCTGTGCTCGCGGCAGGAGCGCTCGGCGCGGCCTTGGCCGAAACAGGAGCGGGTGCCGACGGACTCGCCGCCGGAGCGGACGGAGCCGCCTTCGACGCTGGTGCCGTGGACGGCGCCTCGGCAGGCGGAGCCGCGGGCGCGGGTTTCACCGCGGCGCGACGCTTCACCACCGTGGCGTGAATGCGCTCCTCCACTACGGGGGGCGACTTCTGCTTCTCGAGCTGGCGGCGGATGCGGTCGACCACGTCGGCGCCGACCGAGCTCATGTGATTGCGGATCTCCGGTACGCCCGAAGACTGCAAGAGCGCGACGAGCTCTTTCTGATCCATACCGAGGTCGCGCGCGACCTCGTAAACCCTGTGCTTGACGGTCATGAAGAAGCCTCCGACGCGAGTTCGTCGCGTGTACGTCGCGACGAACGCGCCAAGACGAAATCCGCGAGCGCCTGAGCGCCGGCGATCGACCGTGCCAAGCCTTGATCCAGGATGGCAACCACCCCGGTTTCGGGGCGCCCGAGCGCCCTACCCATCTCCGCCTTCGTTCCAGACACCACTAGCGCGCGTCCCTTTCCCTGTGCCGCATCGACGAACGGAAGGTGTGCTGCTGCGCGCGCGTCGTTGGCGACCACCACGAGCTCCACACCACCCGCTTCCCAAGCTTCCGACGCGGCCGTCGCTCCGGCGGCCGCCTTCCGTGCGCCCATCGCCTGACCGATGAGCGCGAAAACCCTGCGCTTGCCCGCTGCGGCAAGCTGCGCGGCGACGTCCTCGGGCGTCGCCTGCACGTTCGTCTTGAGCGTACGGGCGACACCGCGCGGAACGCCGCGCATCAAACATTCCGAACGCGCATGCACCCAGGCGCCGCGCCCGATCGAGCCGCCTCGCGGATCCGCGACCAGGCCGCCGTCCGGAGCCAGCACCAGCCGTACGAGCGCCTCCGGCGCGTCCGCGGCGTGACAACCCACACACGTTCGGATCATCGTCACTCGCCCGCTGGGGTCTCCTCGGGGCTGCGGGCCGAATGCCGGGCGCGCGCCTCCTCCAGGACCTTCCACTCGTCGGTGAGGAAGTGCCGAGCCGCCTCGTGGATCTGGCGCGCCTTCTTGATCCCGAGCCCGGTGCGAATCGCGAGCCGGTCCGGGTCCTCGCGCGAGAGGTCCTCGACGCGCCGGTAGCCGGCTTCTTCGAGGAGCTGCACGGTGCGCTGGCCGATGCCCTGCAGGAAGCGCAGCTTCTCCTCGTCGTTCAGCGGCTCCGAGCGCGAGGTCGCGCGCTCGATGCGCTCCTGGCGCACGCGCTCCATCGCGGCCTCGGCCGCGGCCTTCAGCTCCTCGGCCCGCTCGGGCACTTCGATGCCGTCGATCGTGACGAGCTCGTCCACCGACGCTTCCGCCACCTCTTCCAGGGCGCGGAAACCGAGCCGGTACATGCTCTTCGCGAGATCGTCACCGATGCCCTCGATCTCCCGGAGCTGCACGAGCGCCTCCTCCTCCATCTGGAGGAACTTGGCTTCGCTGATGATGTCGAGCTTCCAGCCCGTGAGCTGCGAGGCGAGCCGAACGTTCTGACCCTTGCGCCCGATCGCGAGCGAGAGTTTCTCCTCCGGCACGACCAGCTCCATACGGTGGTCGGCCTCGTCGACGATGACCTTGTTCACCTCGGCCGGCTGAATGGCGTTGATGATGTAGCGCGCCGGGTCCTTGTCCCAGGGCACGATGTCGATCTTCTCGCCGCGGAGCTCCTGCACGACCGCCTGCACTCGTGAGCCCTTGATGCCCACGCAGGCGCCCACCGGATCCACGTCCGCGTCGCGGCTCGTGACGGCGATCTTGCTGCGCGAACCCGGCTCGCGCGCCACGCCCACGATCTTGACGATGCCCTCGTAGATCTCGGGGACCTCGGCCTCGAAGAGCTTCTCCACGAGGTGCGGCGACTGCCGCGACAGGATGATCATCGGCCCGCGCGCGTCCCGATCGATGTTCTTCACGAACGCCACGATGCGGTCGCCGGGGCGGAACGTCTCGCGCGGCGTCTGCTCGCGCGCCGGCAGCACGCCTTCGGTCTTGCCGAGATCGACGATCAGGTTGTGGCCCTTCTCGAAGCGCCGCACGATCCCGCGGATCAGCTGACCCTGCCGATCCTTGTACTCGTTGTAGATGATGTCGCGCTCGGCGTCGCGCACGCGCTGGAGCAGCACCTGCTTCGCCGCCTGCGCCGCGATGCGGCCGAAGGTGCTGCGCGCCTGCTTCATGTCGAGGACGGAGCCGAACTCCTTGTCCTGCTGCTTGGCGCGCTCGGCGTCGCGCGGATGCCAGAACACCTGGAAGCCGAGCTCCTCGCCGACCTCGGCGTCGAGTCCGTGCTTGCGCGCGATGTCGACCGCGATCTCGCGTTCCGGCTGGGCCACCGCCTCGACCACCGTCATGTACTGAAACAGATCGATGTTGCCGCTGTCGGAATTGAAGCGCGCCTCGAGCTCGCGCGTCGGCCCGAACGCCGCCTGCGCCGCTTTCAGGATCGCCGCCTCCATCGTCTCGATCAGAACCTGCCGGTCGATGCCTTTCTCTTGCGCGACCTGATCCACGATCGCGCCGAGCCCATCACCGAAGCCCATCGATTGCGCTGCCATCACTCACTTGCTCCGTTGCGAACGCGCGGACGCTGGTCCCGCGCTTTTCTACCCTGCCCGGGCCGGGGCCGGCCGGGAGGTTCACCGCGCCGCCATTCGAACACCAGGCGAGCGCTATCCACGTCGGCGACCGCGATTTCCACGCGCTCGCCGCGCACGTCCAACATCAACTTCTCGGCATCCTCCCCTGCCTCCAGCGTCCCCACGAGCACGAACTGCCCGCGCACCGGCTGCTTCACCTTCACCCGCGCCGAGCGCCCCGCGAACCGTCGAAAATCCTCCGCGCCGTAGAGGGCACGCTCGAGTCCCGGCGATCCCACTTCGAGCCGGTAGCGACTCGGCACGCAATCGGCGACATCGAGCGCCGCGGAAAGATCGCGCGAAATCTCCGCGCAAAGATCGAGCGTCACGCCCTGCCCCGGCTCGGTCGTACCCGGGTACTCCACCGTCACCTCGAGCAACCGCTCACCGCGATCCGATCGCCACACGAGCTCGACACAGTCGACACGATGCGCAGCAAGGACCGGCGCGAGCGCGCTCACGACGCGTTCGCGATCGAGTCCTTGGAGCTTCTCATGGGCAATTCTCATGAACGTGGATCTAGAAGAAGAAGCGGTAGGAGTTTGGGTTCTGGAAGTTCGTTGGAAAGGGCTTATGGGAAAGAAATTCTGAAGGAGGCGCGACAAAAAAAAAGGACCCGTATTGGACGGGTCCATGTGGATCCACCCGAAGATGTCGGCGCGCAGTCTACTCGCGCGGCGGGCCCTGTGCAAAGGGAACGTAAGTCATGGATATTGCTTGAATTTGACAAAACGACCCCGCCGGAGCCACCCGGCCTCCCCCTAGCTGAGCAAGCTCGGGAGGGCGGTCCTGACCGACCTGGCGCGGGGTGGCGGGGGCCCTTCCGGGTTCGAACCCGATTCCGTCGCGTCCGGATCAACCCGCCCACACTGCAACGCTGCGCAACGGACGTTCATGTACGCACGACGACCGGCGCGTCGCGGCTGGCGTGTCGCGAAAAGGGCGCGGCGTCACGCAACTCGGGCGAGCCCGCGACCGACCGTGCTCATGCCGGGCGCGTTGCGCTCGCGGGAGCACTTCGAAGTGCGCTGCTACCCCTTGCGCGCTCGGTCTCTCAAGCGCAGCGCGCCCGGTTTTCATCCCCACGCATCGACCTGCGACGCGTCATTTCACCACATTGACAGCATACTGTCCTATTGTCAGGATCCTGTCATGGCCGATCCGATGGCGACGAGGGACGTGCATCTGCTGGTGCTCGACACGCTCGCGGATTGGGAGCCGGGGTTCGCGATCGCGCACATCAACGCGCCGGCGCCAGGTGTGCCCGCTCGTTACAGGGTCCGGGCCGTCGGGCTCGGGCGCCGGCCGATCCGGACGAAGGGCGGGCTTCAGGTCGTGCCCGATCTCGACTTGACGGAGGTTCGGCCGGCAGAGAGCGCGATGTTGCTGTTGCCCGGCGCGGATTTTTGGGGGGATCCGTCTACCGATCCCGCCCTGGAAAAGGCGCGGGAGTTCGTGGAGGCAGGCGTGCCGGTCGCGGCGATTTGTGGCGCGACGTTCGGGCTGGCGCGGGCCGGGTTGCTCGACGACCGGAGGCACACGAGCAATGACAAGGGATTTCTCGCGACGAGCGGCTATCGCGGCGCGGCTCACTATGTGGAGGAGCCGGCCGTGGAGGATCGCGGCGTCATCACGGCCGCGGCGGCGGCGCCGCTGGATTTTGCTCGGCTCGTCTTGGCGCGGCTGGAAGTTTTTCCCAAGGCCGCGCTGGACGCCTGGTATGGGCTTTATACGACCCGTGACCCAGCCTGCTATTACGCCTTCGTCCAAGCGCTCGGGCAGTCGGCGCCGGCGTAGTCCCGCGGGGGACGAGCTGACCGCGCTCGTGCTGCAAGTGTTTCGCCTGAACGGGCGCCTGCTCGATGTCGCGGATCGGATTACCGAGGGAACGCCGCTGACCGCGGCGCGCTGGCAGGTGCTCGGGGCAGTCCTTCCGGGTGCTCGACCGGTGGCCGGAATCGCGCGGAACATGGGGCTCGCTCGCCAGAGCGTGCAACGACTCGCGGACGTGCTCGTGGAGGAGGGCGTTTGTGAGTATCGAAGCAACCCCGCACATCGCCGCGCGAAGCTCCTGGTTCCTACCGCCAAGGGAAGGGGCGCGATCGAGCGGATTCATCCGATTCAGGTCGACTGGGCCGATCGCGTGGGCGCGGAGCTCGGCTTGAGCGAGCTCCGGCGCGTGAATGCGCTGATCGGGCGCTTGCTCGCGACGCTCGAATCGACGACCGGGGCCGTTCGGCGCGCGCCCGGGAGAACCCGCAAGAGAAAGCGTCGTCGAAGGCGATCTCAGTCGCAAAATAGCGGATCCAGGCGGCAGGCTTTCGCGAACGCCGCGTCCGCGCGGTAACCGTCCTGCGGAAGGCCCTCGCCGTGGACATAGGCAGTCCCGAGCTCCGCGCAGCCTCTGGCGACGTTCGCGTCGCAGGCCTCGGAGAAGATCCGGACGGCGGCGTCGGGTCGAGTCTTCGAAACCTTTGCCGCGAGCTGGACGCATTCGTCGTCGAGCGCGACGGCGCAACGCTTTCGAAGCTCCTCGGAAGACGCGTCGGCTGGAGGCGAGCTCGGCTCGACGTTGCGAGCTTCGGAAGCCGGCGCTTGCGCGGGCGCGGCTTCGCCGCGTGAACGCGCGCAAGCCGCGTGGAGGAGCGCCGTGAACAGCACGGCCAGGCCGAACAGCTTCGAAGTCATCGCGTGAGCGTAGCGCACGCGGCGGGGGCGCTTCTAGCAACAGTAGTGGTCGCTATCGCAAGATTCGGC
>DASXWF010000964.1:0-2453 GCA_036503835.1 Polyangiaceae bacterium
GCTGCTGCGCGCGCTGCGGGCGCGCGGCGTACCCGTCGCCGAGCGCGCGCTGCTCGTGCGCCTGCTCGGGCGCACCGGCGCCGTCCGTGCCGGCGAGCCGCTTTCGCGCGTCGCGCGGGAAAGCACCGAGGTGCTCCTGGTGCTCGCCGCGTACAAGGCGCTCGGCGATCTGGGCCCTGCGGGGTACGAGCGCGTCCTGCTCGAGGGGCTCGATCACGAAGACGGATCGGTGCGCGGCGCGGCCGCGCTCTCGCTCCGGCGCGTCGGTTCAGGCAAGGTCGCGCGCGCCCTCCTGGACCGGCTCGATCGGCCGGAACAGGATCGCGACGCCATCGGCATCGCGCTGCCGGGCGCGGTGGCGCGGGCGGGCGACCCGAAGCTCGGGCCCGAGCTCGCGCGCCTCTTGCGCTCCACCCGCGGCTCGTTTCGCGACGCGCTGATCGAGGCCCTCGCGGCGACCGGCTCCGTGCCCGGGCTCGGGGAGCTGGTTCGCGCGCGCGAGCCGGCCGATCGCAAGAAGCTCGCGGAGGTCCTCGCGGGGCTCGACGCCGGGCGGGGTCTGCTAGCGACGCTCGCCAAGGACACGGACGCGCGCGTGCGAGCTGCCGCTGCCTGGTCCCTCGGCAGTACCGGTACCGATCGAGAGCTACCCGCCTTGCTCGCCTTGCTTGCCGATTCCGATCCCGCCGTCGCGTCGAACGCCGCGGCCGCCGCAGGCCGGGTCGCGGCGCGCGCGCAGGCGCCCATCTCGGAACGGCTCTGCGCGGCGCTCGCGGACGCTCGCTCCGGTGTCCGCGCGAACGCGCTCGCGGCGCTCCGGCTCGCCGGCGCCGCGTCCGGAGGCGAGCCCTGCGGCGCCGGCGTGGTCGCGCGCCTGCTGCGCCGCGATCCTGCGCCCACCGTGCGCGCTGCCGCGGCGCGCCTGCTCGCGGCTTCTCCCGGCGCCATCGAGGCTCTGCGGCGCTGCGCCGATCAGGACGAATCGAGCGCCGTCGCCCGCACCTGTGCGGAGCCGGCCTCACCGCTCCCCGCCGAAACGGAGCCTTTGCTGGTCTACGTCGTCCCGATGGGCGAAACCGATCCCGTCCCGTTCTCACCTTACGCGCTCGCCCTCGCCGACGGCACCCTGCGTCTCGGCGTGGCCGACCGCCGCGGCGCCGTCTTCGAACCACGCGCTCCCAAGGGCTACGTGAACCTCGAGCTCGTTCCGAACCGGGACGCCGCGCGGGGCATGTAGACGCATGCCGCTACCGATCGTCATCGACGTGGGCGTCACCGACCCGCCCCGCGAGCTCACGACCGTGCTCGTCGAAGCCTGCACGCGGGCGGCAACCGAGACGACCTGCCACCTCGTACGCGACGCTCCGGAAGGGCCCTACGCGGCGATCGCCATCGTCACCTGGGAAGCCGAGGATCGCGTGCGCATCGAAGTCGGCCTGCGGCGCGAAACCGGCGCCGAGTGGCGCTCGCGCCAGATCTCCTTCCAGCAGGCCGACGTCGTCGTCGAGCGCTACCGCAGCGTCGGCTTCGTCATCGGAACCGTCGCCACCGCCCCGCCCGAAGAACCTCCGCCCGCCCCGCCGGCGCCGGAACCTCCGCCCGCCCCGCCGCCGGTCCCGGTCGTGCCCCTCAAACCTCCGCGGGCCACGCCGAAGCCGCCCCCGCCGCCGCCGTCGCGCGGCTTCGTCGGACTCGCCGGCCTGATCGGTCGCGGCCTCGACGAGGGCGGCCCGCGCTACGGCGGCAACCTCCGCGCCGGCATTCGCGTCATCGATCGCGTCGCCGTCCTCTTGTCGGCGAGCGCTTCCGTGCGTCCGCGCGACGATCAAGGCCTGGCGCTCGCGTGGATGGACGCGGGGCTCGGGCTCGGCGTGGCGGTGGGCGCGCCGACCAGAAGTCATCTCGAGCTCCGCCTCGAAATGCTCGGCGAGCACTTTTCCGCCGATCTCGAGGACGGGGACCGGAGCGCCGAGCGCGCCCGGACGATCCCGGCGGCGCGCGTGGGCGTCGACGGCGTGTGGATGATCGATCATTTCCTCGGCGTCGTCGTGGGCGTGGAAGGCGTGCTGCGCTACTCGAAGACGCAGGTGGACGCGTTCAGCGGCGACGCGGGAAATACCTTGGTGTTCGAGCCCTGCGCGATCCTCGGCGCACGGCTCGAGCTCTAGATAGTACGGCGGCTTCGGCCGTCCGCGCGGCTGTCTTCACGGACTGGACATCGGATCCACGCAACGACCCTCGACACAGTCGCGTCCGAACCCGCCGCACTCACTCGTGTACACGCAGGGGCGACAGACCAACTCGGGTCCGCAAACCAGCCCGAACCCGCAGTGGGCGTTCTCCACGCACTGCACGCACTGCCCGCGCATGCAGTGTTGAGCGCCATCGCAATGATCGTCCTCCGTGCAACGAACGCACAGCCCGAGACCAATATCGCATACCGGTCGCGGGAA
>DASXWF010000965.1:0-2817 GCA_036503835.1 Polyangiaceae bacterium
CGGCGTCTTCACGACGGCGTTCGAGGGCACGACCTCGTACGCGACCCTGAACCTCGACAACACCGGCCTGACCGATCTGACGGAGCTCGCGAACGCCGAGGGCCTGGTTCACAACCTGGTCATCTACCTCCGCAATAACCCGGTCGACTGCGAAGCTCAGGCCGAAAACATCGCTCGACTCCGCGCGCGCGTGGCACTCGTCGATATTTGCCCCACGCTCTGACCTTGACCCGACTCGCTCGCCGCTCGAGACTTTAACCGTGAATTCGCGTCCGCTCTTGCTTTCGGAGTGGCTCGCGATTGCGGAGGGTCAACGCTTCCACCTCGCCGAAGCGGTCGCCCGCAGGCTTCGGCTCCCAGCGAGGCTCGTCCCCTCGACGAGCTCATCCAGGGGCTGCCGCACGCGCTCCAGGTGCCGGCGCAGGTGCCTCCGACGGCCGCGAGCCGCGTGGCGGACACCGTGACGAGCGATCGCGCCGGAGGGGCTCCCCGGCCATTTCAGGAAAGCTCGATCGTGCACCTGATGATCGGGACGGAGCCCGCGCTCGCGCCCTGGCTCAACGTGCTCCGCTCCACGGAAGCCGGCGGGCGTCATCGCGTCGAAGTAGGACTGTTCTCGCCGACTCGCGAGCTCAAGGAGCGCTGGCAGGCGCTCTACGACCGGTCCGGGTGACGCCGCGCTGATCAGACGAGCCCGGCGCTGATGCGCTCGCGAACCGCCGCCATCACACCTTTGAACTGCGGCTCCGGATGCTCCTTCGGATCGACCGGTGGGAGCACGACAACCCGGACGCTCACGTCGTCGCTCACGCGCGTGCCCTTCGCGGGCAGGATCCGCGAGGTGCCGGTCAGCGCGACCGGGAGAATGCGGGCGCCCGCGCCGCTCGCCAGGTGAAATCCGCCCTTCTTGAACGCTCCGAGCTCGCCCGTTTCGCTGCGCGTGCCCTCGGGCGCGATCCAGATACTGGTACCCGCTCGGATCGCCTCGCGCGCCCGCTCCAGGCTCCGCATCGCCGCGATGCGATTGCCGCGATCCACCTCGACGAAACCGGCGGCGCGCATCGCGCCCGCCCAGATCGGCACTCGAAACAGCTCGCTCTTCGCGACCATGCGCAGCCGGCGCGGCCGGAGCGCCTGAAACAGCACCGGAATGTCGTAGAGCGACTGGTGGTTCGACATCACCACGAACGCCTCGTCACCCGCCGCGTTCTCGAGGCCGCTCACCTCGATCCCGATGCGCGCGTACCGGACGAGCGCGCGCGACCAGCTGTCGAGGCGCACGTCGCAGGTCGGCGTCTTCACCGTCCCGAGCGCGCTCTCGATCACCGTCGGGACACAGATGCGCAGCGTGTGAAAGACGGCGTTGGCGAGATGACGAGCGGTCAATGCTCTAGTGCCGCAACCCGGAATTGCGTTCCGGGTTTGCCCGCTTCGCGGTCACCTCGGCTGCGCCGAGGGCGGTCCTCTCTGTTGTGCGGGGGCGCCGCAGCAGCCGCAGCGCCCCCCTCGGCTGCGCCGAGCCTCCCCCCTCGGCCGCTTCGCGGCCGGCTAGTACAACGGCCAGACGCTTTCCTCCGTAATCCGGAATGCACATGGGGGCCGTTTACTAGTGCCGGGATCCCGACTTGCGTTTGATGGGCTGAGCCGGCTGCGTTTCCTCGGCCCAGGACAGGATCTTGCGCCGCGTCGGGGGCGCGCGCTTTTCCCCGGGGCGAGGGATTGCCTCGTTCACGAACCACACGTCGAACGACTTCAGCTCGTTCTCCGGATGACCGGTGATGACGTGGTAGCGCTTGAGCATTTCCTTCACGCCGTCGAGATAGGCGCCGAAGCGATCCTCGCCGATACGCCGGTGAAAGTCGCCCCAGATCTGATTCATTCGGAAGCCCTCCTTCGGCTGCACCTCGAAACTCGGGGCATCCCCCGTCAAGGGATCGAGCTTCCGGCCGTCCTTGGTCAGGCCGTCCACGACGATGCGGCCGTCATCGCGCGGCGGTGAGGGAGCGAACATGCTCCAGCCCTGAAACAGGCGGGGATACACCACGAGCGCCGTCATCCACTCCGGGCGCTGCGCCGGCTTGAGCCACTTCGGCACGGCGCGATTTTCCTGGAGGACCTGGCTCCCGCACGCGATGAGTAGCGCGAGGACGGCGCCCTCGCGCAGGAACGCGAGCGCGTGCCTCAGGCTGTTCTGCGCTGGCGACGGCGGCGGCGGCCGGTCCTCGGGCGAGCCTGGCAGCTTTTCGACGTCGAAGTAGGCGTTCGCCTCCTCCCGCTGCTGCGCCGCTCGCCGCAATCGCTTGGCCACGGCGCCGGAAATGCCGGGGATGCGCAGCGGCAAGAGCAGCAGGAAGCCGAACGGCACGGCGTCGAACAGCCGGAAGAGCGCGGGCAGCCCGAGGTAGCGCGTGTCGGTCGCCGGATCGATGACGACCAGGGTTTCGGCCACGTCGCGGTCGAGCGAGCCGGGGGGAACCGAAAGGCGAGCCTTCGCCCGTCTCGCTTCCGAGGGAGCTTGGCCCGTGTCCTTCTCCTCGTCCTCGTCCTCGTCGTCCTCGTCCTCGCCGTCTTCCTCGACTTTTCGGTCGAGCTCGGATTCCGGCAGCTCGGCGGGCTTCACCGCGCGAAATTCGATCTTTCCGAGCATGTCGAAGCGCTTGACGATGCGCGCGAAGGACAGCCAAAACCCGCTGTCGCCGTCGATGCAGAGCGTGCGCCGCGGAAAACGCCGGGCGAAGCGCGGGCCGAGAGCCTCCCAGGCCTCCCGCGGGATCAGCACCCAGAACGCCGTCACCATCGCCCACGAGAAAGGTCCGA
>DASXWF010000966.1:0-8043 GCA_036503835.1 Polyangiaceae bacterium
CAGCTTCGAGGTGCTCGGCAAGGACTTCGCCAGGGACCGCACGCACCTGTATTGGAGGAACGACATCGTCCACGGCGTCGCGCCCAGCGGCATCACCTTCTTGAGCGAGCACTTCCTGGTGGACGCCGAGCACGTCTACTACTTCTACGCCGGGCTTCACCAGCAACAGCTCAGCGCGGACCAGACTCGTTACCTCGGCATCCGCCCGCAGGTACTGGACGGCGCGAACGCGCGGCGCTTCCGCGTGCTCGGATCGTTCTACGGCAGCGACGGCGAGCGCGTGTACTGGATGACCGACGCGATTCCCCGAGCGCTCCCCGGCACCATCGAGTACCTGAAGGACGACTTCGCCAGAGACGCTAAAGCGGTCTACTTCATGGGCGAGGTGCTCGACTCGGCAGACCCGCTCACGTTCGAGATCCTGGGCGACACGCGCTGCTGCAGAGACCGGGACCGCGTCTGGGAGTACGCCCACGACGCCGGCGAACACTCCGCGTGCGTCGAGATCGAAGGCGCTGATCCGAAGGCGTTCGACCCCGCAGCGGAGCGATTGCGCTACTTCGCGTTTCTCACCGAGCTCGAGGACTGAGCGCCCTGCAGGCTCACTGATCGCGGGCGAGCTCCCCGTGCGTCAGGGTGCTGAAGCCTGCGAAGCGGCTGTCCTTGCCGTCGGGGCGTTCGTCGGCAATCAGGGCGTGGAAATCGGCGTTCACCGCCGCCTGCAGTCGGAACCAGTAATGGTTGTAGGGGATTTCGTAGCCCGGCTGGGCGTTGTCGCATTCGAGGCCACCGGGCGCCGTCGCGCGGCGCGTGGTCCTCGAAGGGGAGCGACGAACAGCCGGCGGCGACCGCCCAGAGCGGAATCGATAGTGCACCGAGCGCCACCCCTCGCCGTAACCCGGCTCGCGTGAGCGCGCGGACCGTCGTGTTCGACGACATGAACGTATGTACGGAAGAGGCCACGCCTCTGGTTGAAGAAAATGACGAGGTTCGCCGCGTCGAAGCCATGGACGCCCGGCGCCGTACCTACGTGGCCTGCTGCATTTCCTGAAGTTCAGCGAATTCCGATCGAGACTGCGGCCCCCGGGCGCAGCAGCGCGGGGGCCGCGAGCTCACGTCTCCCGCTTGCTTCCGCGAGGTCGTAGTGTGTTTTCACGAGGCCGATGTCGAGCTGCGCGGCGGCGCCGAGTTGCGCGGGCCCCGCGCTGAAGAAGTAGCGAAGCTCGAGCCGGAGCGCAGGAGCGACATCGGTCGAGGGCGGTGCGAGCGTCACGCCGGCCTCGGCTGTGAGCGGACGCAACCGAGAGAGCTCGAGGGCCGGGCCGAAGCCGAATGCGACCCAGTGCACCTCGGCGAACGGCAGGCCCAGCTCGCAGAGGGCGCGGAACGAGGTCTTCTGGACGTCGGCGTCGAGCGCGTCGGTCGTCAGGCTCTGCGGAAAGAAGCGCTCGAAGGCGAGCTCGAAGCCGAAGCCGGGGCGCGCGCGATAGCGGAGCCCCAAGACAATGCCCGGTCCGTGCGCCAGCCCGACTTCGGTGCCAGACCACGAAAGCGCGTAGCGCACGGCTGCGTGAAACTCGCGCTCGGTTTTCTTCGGCGCAGGCGGCGGTTCGGTCGGTCGGGCCCCTGCCGCCACGCGCGGGGCTTCGCTCGCGTCCGCCTCGCGCGCGATTGCGCGAGTTGCCTGTTCGCGGCTGAGCCCTTCGGAGGAGTGGAGCAAGGCCGCGACGGAAGACTCGACGACTTGGCCCAGGAGCTCGCGGCCGACCGCGTCGAGCCCGCGCGCGAGCGTGAGCCGCCGCAAGAGGTAGCGATCGCCCAGCGGTCCGCGGAAGTAGAGGCGCGCGTCGTCGAACTCGCGCAGGGTCACGAACACGCGGATGTCGCGGGCTCCGTCGAGGTCCGCGAACAGAGCGCCGGGGTCGAAGGTTTTCGCCTTCGTCACTTGCGCGGCGACACCCTGCTGCTCGAGGAGTTCGCGGAGAAGCAGCACGAGCTCCTCGTCCTCGCCCAGATCGCCGACCAGTACGATGTTGGCTGCGCTCTGCGACGACGGCGCCGTCCCGGATGTCGAGCTGCCCGAACCATCCGGGCCCGGTTCGGCCCAGGCCGGCAGGGACGCGAGCGCGACGCACGGCGCGCAGAGCGCGAGTACCCACGCGTTCCGCAGCGCGCGACGCTTACTGCGAGGGCGCGCCGGGGAGGCGAGTGCTCGCCCCCAGACGTTCGCGGGCTCGCGTGGCGTACACGCTCGCGGGGTGCGCGCGAAGCAGCTCGTGCCAGACATTTCGTTCCTCTGCCGTTCGTCCGAGGGAAAACAGCGCGTCCGCGCGCCCGACCAGCGCTTCTTCGCGAAGGTCGGGGATGCCGGTACGAAGGTACTTCGCAAACTCGAGCTCCGCATCGCGGGCGCGGCCGGCGTTCAGGTACAGCTTGCCGAGCGAGACGTGTGAAACTCGGGCCTCGCTCGAGGTGGGGAAGCGGGCCTGGAGCTCGACGTAGAGAGCGCGCGCCGCTTCGAGGCTGCCGGCCCGGCGCGCGGCTCCCGCCTGGCGAAACAGGTCGCTGGCGGTGGGTTCACTCGGCAATGGCTGCAAGGCGGGCGGGCTCGTCTCCACGCCGGGAGAAGACGCGGCCCGCTCCGGCGGAGCGATGGTACGCGGAGCCGGCGCCGGTTCGGCGCGAGCTTCGGGAGGTGTCGTCTCGGCCTTGCGGGAGACGACGTCCGGTTTGCCAGGAGTGGTGGGAGGCGGGGGTGTCAACATCGGCGGCTGAGGTGCCGGCGTCATGATTCGGGTGGTGACGGCGTGGGTTGCCGCAGCCGCCGACGCGACCACGACGGCGGCGGCGAGCAAGAGGGTCAGCCGCGAACGGCGGCGTGGCGGACGTGCGGAGCCGGTCGCGAGCGCTCGTTTGGCGGCGCGCTCGACGAGCGCCTCGTCGCCGGCCCGAACCCGTGCGAGCACGTCCAGGTCGCGCCCGAGCTCGTGCATCATCCGGAGCGCCGCGCCCGACTCGAGTCCTTGGGCGAGCGCGTGCTGTTCGGCGGGACGGAGCTGTCCGCGGCGGGCGCGGATCGACAGCTCCAGAAGATCGAGCTCGGAGTCCATTTTCGGCGTCATGGCTCGGGTCCCAGGATGGCAACGAGTTTCGGGTCGACCAGCACGCGCGCGCGCAGGCGCGCGATGCCGTTTCTCAAGCGACTGCGAACGGTGTTCACCGGCACGCGTTGCAGGGCGGCGGTCTCGTCCACCGAGTAACCGAGCACGCTATGCAGCACGAGCGCCTCGGCCTGCACCTCCGGTAGCTCTCCGAGCAGCGAGCGGAAAGCTTCCAGGCGCTCGGCGGCGGCCCTGGCATCCGCGGGCGAGCGCTCGTCGCGTGCCAGATCCGCGAGCTCCTCGGGCGACGCCGCCGGCGTGTAGCGGTTGCGATAGCCGGCATGCCTTCGAGCACTGAGCGCGGTTTGAACCGCGATGCGCGAAGCGAAGTGGATGATCCGGCACTCGCCCCGGAAGGTCGGGAGCGCGGCGAGGAGCGCGCTCATCGCCTCCTGCACCACGTCCTCTACATCGGGATTTGCCGCGCCGAGGACGCCGCGAACCGCTCGCAGGAGCGAGGGTCCGACCGTGACCAGCAGCGTGCGCTCGGCCTGGCGTTCGCCCCGGACGGCCGCCTGTGCGAGCGACCCGAGTGGATCCACGGTCTCCGGCTCCACGGGTGGCCCGTTCTCGGGGGCCTTCGAAGCGCGGAGCAAGCGAAGCATGCAGTCAGTCTTGGTAGCGTGGGCAAGACAAACGGACCATCTTGGAGGCAGAAAGGTCCGAACGCTGCCCGCTACGCTACTTCCGCCGGTATGAAGACGAAGTTTTGCTCGAACGTTCTTGGGCTGTCCTTGCTCTGTCCGGTCGTCCTCGCCTGCACGGTCGACGGCGAGCTACTCGGTTCGCGCTCGGA
Source organism: Polyangiaceae bacterium (assembly GCA_036503835.1). Lineage (GTDB taxonomy): Bacteria > Myxococcota_A > Polyangia > Polyangiales > Polyangiaceae > PMG-095. Next base: position 3,958 of record DASXWF010000966.1, read on the forward strand.
CGACGGCGGTCAGGCCGGCGCGGGTGCTGCAGGTACATCGCAGGGCGGACGGGCAGGCGACGGGCAGTCTCAGGCTGGCGCGGGACAAGCGAGCGGAGGAACCGGCCTGAGCGCCGGAACGGGCGCGAGTGCGGGCCAAGCGGGCAGCTCCGCAGGCACTGGCAACAGCGCGGGCACCGGCAACAGCGCAGGGACCGGCAACAGCGGTGCCGGTGCGGGTGGCAATGCGGGCACGGATGACCAAGAGGGCGGTGCGGCCGGTACGACCGCCGGAGGGAGCGCGGGGGCGAGCGCGGGCACCGGCGGCGACACGGGGGAGGGCGGGAGCGCCGGTACCCTAGGCGAAGGCGGCACGGGCGGCACCGCCGTCGAGTGCCCCGACATTTGCACGGTTCCTCCCGTCGCGGTGGCGGAGTGCCCGAGCCCCGAAGTCTATTGGACCTGCAACCCGACCGGAGAAGACACCGAGATCCCGTACCTCGGAGCGAACTGCACCATCCTCGGAACGCAGCCGACGAGATTCTGCTGCCCGCCGGAGATCTTTCAGGAATGCTTGCCTGAGTAGGCACTGAGCCTGACCAGCATCTGCTTGGGTGTATCGAGGTGGAGCCGCATACTGGCGGCAGTGGAGAGTCCCCCCCAGCCCGGCAGCTCGAGCCCTTTCCTGAGCCGAGCCGAATTCGACGAGCTGATCCGCCTCGGCGAGATCTACGGCACCGACGGGAAGCACATCTACGCGGGCTATCGAAGAATCGAGGGCGCCGACGTCGAGAGCTTTCGGCTCTTGAGCGAGCAGTACGCCTCGGATCGCGCGCACCTCTACTTCGAATTTTTCCTTGTGCCGACCAGGTTCCACGGCGGCGGCGCGCCGTACGCGGAAGTCGATCGCGACAGCTTCGAAGTGCTCGGCAAGGACTTCGCCAGGGATCGGACGCACCTGTATTGGAGGAACGACATCGTTTACGGCGTCGCACCGGGCGGCGTTACTTACTTGAGCGAGCACTTCCTGGTGGACGCCGAGCGCGCCTACTACTTCTACGCCGGGCTTCACCGGCAACAGCTCAGCGAGGACCAGACGCGCTACCTCGGCATCTGCCCGCAGGTGCTGCCCGACGCGAACGCGCGACGCTTCCGTGTGCTCGGAGCGTTTTACGGCAGCGACGGCGAGCGCGTGTTCTGGATGACCGACGCGATCCCCGGAGCGCACCCCGGCACCATCGAATACCTGAAGGACGCCTTCGCCAAAGATGCGACGGCCGTCTACTTCATGGGAGCGGTGCTCGACGCGGCGGATCCGCTCACGTTCCAGATCCTCGGCGACACGCGCTGCTGCAAGGACCGTTACCGTGTCTGGGAGTACGCCCACGACGCGGGTGAACACTCCGCGTGCGTCGAGATCGAAGGCGCCGATCCGACCAGGTTCGATCCCGCGGCGGAGCGGTCGCGCCACTTCGCGTTTCTCGCCGAGCTCGACGACTGAGCGTCGCCAGCGGGTCTCCCCTGGCGGGCGCGACGCTTGAAGGTGAAGCAGGCGCTATTGGCCTGAGGTGGCACGGGGCTGCAGGAATCGGCAGCGTCGTCGTGCTGGAGGTCGACAAACCGCGACCAGGATCCTCGCGTGCTTCGTACCTTATTGAAGCAACGGAGCAGGTGTGAACGATGCGAACTAGCGGTTTGTTCCAAGGGGGAGTCCACCCGGGTCGAAATCGGCTCTTCAAGGCGCTGGGGTTGGTGGCCGGCGTGTATGCCTGCGGTGGGCACGATACCGCTCCGAACCACGAAACGGTGGCGAACGAAAAGGGTGCGGCGACGTCCGGGGTGCTCAAGGTGGCGGTGCCGCCGAACACCGAGCGCGACGATTTCGCCGTGATCACGGACGGCTGGCTCGACGTGCGCGACTCGGTCGTCTTGCCGGCGCCCGTCGTGAACATGGGGAGCACCTGGACCCACGTGGGCAACGACGGCTCGCTCGGCGTCTTGTATACCAAGCCCGCTCTCACGGTCGGCCATCGCACGGCCGTGACGAGCTCCGTGTTCACCGGCGGGACGGTGAGCATCTCGCCGACCGCGACCGTGACGGGCACCGTCCAGAGCGGCGTCTTCGAACCGCGGAATATCCAGTCGCTTTCGATTTCCGTCGGCGCCTCCGCCGGCCCCGATGTCTTCATCGACGTGAATCAGGTGCGCGCGCTCGACCCCGGACGCTACGGTCGGGTTCAACTGCAACCGGGCGCGAAGCTGCAGCTTCGCACCGGCGACTACTATTTTCAGGCGCTTCCCGCGATCGAGCCGGGCTCCCAGGTCGAGCTGAACGACGCCGAGGGACCGGTGCGCCTGTTCGTGGCGGAGGTCTTCAACTTCCGCGGTTCCGTGGTTTCGACACGAGCGGGGGAGCACCCGAACCTGCTGCTCGGCGTGCTGGGTGCGGGCACGGTTCGTCTCGAATCGGCCTTTCACGGAACGCTCTGGGCGACCAACGCCACGGTGGTGTTGAACACCCTCAACGGTACGGCGCGTCACGCCGGCGCGTTCTACGCGAAGAACATGGAGATCCAGCCGCAGGCGAACCCGCTGTTCGAGCCGCCGAGCGCGCTCGAGTGCGCGCCCAAGCAGCTGCGGATTCCGCTCGTGAAGGAGTGTTCGTCGAGCACGCTCGCCCGGCCGACTCACAGCGGACCGATGCGGGCGATTTGGGACGGCCAGGAAGAGATCGAGACCGGCAAACGCGCCGAGCCGGTGGAAAACTTCACCTTCAAGTTCGCCGCACCCGTCTCGCTGGACGCCTTCGCGGACTCCGTGCGCATCGTCTCGGTCGAATGCAGCACGACCAGGCTCGCCCCCGGCTGCAAGCACGACGTCGCACTGAAAGTCGCGGCTGTCTCGGGCGATCCCAACTCGGTCACCATCACGAACCCGGACGATCCCTTCTTGCCGGGTTGCAAGTACGAGCTGACGATTCCGTCCGCTCCGATCACCACCACCAACGCTTGTCTTGCGACCCCGGCGACGCTGACCTTCCGGGCCCTCGAGCCGTCCAAAGACGGCAGCGCGCTCCAGTTCGAAACCGACACCATTCGCCACGACGGCAAGAAGCGCGAGATCGCTGCCTTCGAGCTCGAAGAGGGCATTCACTGGCTCCCCGACGAGTTTTTCCGCGAGCGGTTGGAGGCCTTCGAGCTGAGGCCCGGCATCGACGACTTCGTCAAAGTCGGCGTGCCCAAGCGGGCTCCACTTTCCGCCGGAACCGAGCTCGTCACGTACCAGCAGCGTTACCGGGGCGTCCCCGTCGAGGGGCATTGGTTCATCGTGGAGCAGCCGGCCGGCGGCGGCGCCGTTCGCGCTGCGCATGGCAGGGCACTCCGAGGCCTGAACGTTCCCCACCAGCCGCTCATCAGCGCGACTCAGGCCAAGAACATTGCCAAAGCGCAGCTCGCCGGCGGTACGTCCCAAACGGCCGAGCTCGTGTTGACGGCCACGGGGGACATGAGGGACGCGTCGCGCTTCAAGCTGTCGTGGCGCGTCTACGTGCGAAATACGACGACCGGTCGCGGGAAGTTCGTGCAGGTCGATGCACGAACCGGCGGCGTCCTCCACTCGGCAACGACCGAGTATCCGGCCTGTTCGAGCGTCGACGTCTCGGGTCTGAGTGTTCCGAGCCCGGGCGACTCGACCGGAATTTCGGCCACGCCTCCCCAGTCCACCGCCTGGGGATTTCCCGACACGACGACGTTCGACGTGAGCGCGTGGAAGGACACGGGCGGCAATCCGCTCCACTTGCTCCATCGCGTCGGCGTCATCAACGACCTGGACGGCGATCCGCCCAACGAGCCGTCGATCTTCACGCAATGCGAGGGCCAGACCTTTCCCAGGGTGGTGGCTCTTCCTGGCGCCGTCGAGGAGAGCACCTGGGACCCTGAAACGAAGCGCGCCGTCGCGGTGCAGCTCGCCACGGAGGCATGCCTGCGGTACTACGCGGACCTTCCCTTCGCTATCAAACCCGACGGAACCACTTGGCGCGGCTGGGACGGGGCCGGTGACGTGCCGATTGACCTCCGCTTCGGGCCGATGCCCGAGTCGAACTTACTG
>DASXWF010000967.1:0-1877 GCA_036503835.1 Polyangiaceae bacterium
GACCGTGGCGCCGCGCGACACTCGTCAGCCTCGCGCTCGCGTGGGTCGGGTCGCTCTGGCTCGCGTGGGCCGTGTTGCCCGACGTGCGCTACTCGCTGCGGCACGGCCAGCCGCGCGAGCTCGGTGAGCTGACGCGGCCGAGTCTCGGGCGGGACCTCGCGGAAGGCTGGGTGCACGGCGCCGGACAGCTCTCGGTGACGAACGCCATCCGTTACCAGCGGCCGCTCGAGAGCGACTCGTACCGACTCGCGAGCGTCGAGGGCAACCCCAAGCTCTGGGTGCAGATCCGCGTTCCCGCGGGCGAGGAGAATCCGCGCTTCGTGCCGCCCGATTCGTTCGTGGGACGGCTGCTTCCGGTGGCGAAGCTCGGCCTCCGCCAGCGCGGCTTGCGCGAAGCCGTCGCGGAAGCCGGCCTCACGCCACCCGGCGACGACGCCTGGCTCCTGCTCGACGGCGAGTCGCCCGCCGCCCTGCGCTGGTCGAGCGGGCTTTTCGGACTTCTGATCGCCTTCGCGGCCTTCAACGCCGTCGGCCTCTACCGGCTCACGCGTCCCATTCCGACGTCGGCCGTGCGAACGCCGTGAGCCGTCGCGTCGTCGTGGTCGGGGGCGGGGTGATGGGCTCCGCCTGTGCCTGGGAGCTCGCGCAACGTGGGTTCTCGGTGGTGGTGCTCGAGCGCAGCGTTCCCGGCGCCGAGGCCTCGAGCGCCGCGGCGGGCATCCTCGGCGCGCAGGTGGAAGCGCACGCCGAGGGACCCCTGGCGCGCTTGAACGGCGCGAGCCGCCGGCTCTACCCGGGTTGGGTCCGCGCGCTCGGACGGGCCACCGGCATGGACGTCGAGTACCGCGAGTGCGGAGTGCTCGAGGTTCGCTTCGGCACGGCGCGCGTGCGGGCACTGCTCCGGGAACGCGCCTTCCAGAAACCTCCGCCACGCAGGCTCGACGCGCGCGCCCTGCACCGGCGCGAGCCTTCGCTCAGCGAAAAGCTCGGCGGGGGGGTGCTGTTCGCCGGGGACGCGCGCGTCGATCCGCGCCTCTTGTTCCGCGCGCTGCACGTCGCGGCCGCGCGGGCGGGCGTGTCGTTTCGCTCCGGCGCCTACGTGCGGCGCGTGGTCGAAACGCGCGGGCGCGCCTCCGGGGTGCTGCTCGATGACGGCAGCGTCGTCCGCGGCGATCACGTGCTCGTCGCCGCGGGCAGTTGGACGAGCCTGGTCGAGGGCACTGGCCTTTCGCCGAGCGCGGTGGTCCCGGCGCGCGGGCAGATCCTCGAGCTTACCTGTCCCGAGCCGCTCCTCGGCAGCGTCGTGTTCGGTCCCGGTGCGTACCTCGTCCCGCGCGACGACGGTCGGGTGCTCGTGGGCTCGACGCTCGAGTTCGTCGGCTACCGCCGGGAAGTGACGGCCGGCGCCGCGCGCGATCTGCTCGCCGCCGCGATCCGCATCGTGCCAGGACTCGCCGGCGCGGCGCTCACGGGCAGCTGGTCGAATTTTCGGCCGTACACCGAGGACGAGCTGCCCCTGATCGGCCCGACCGCCCTGCCGGGCCTCTGGCTTGCGAGCGGCCATTACCGAAACGGCATCCTGCTCGCGCCGATCACGGCGGCCATCGTCGGTGCGCTCGTGCGCGGCGCGCGGCCGCCGCTGCCGCTGGCGGCGTTTTCTCCCGCACGGGCGGAGCGGGGTTGATTGGGGGATGGGAGGGACGGGGAAGAAGGACTTGAGGGGGAGGGGGCTCGGGAGCGCGATGGGATGCAGCAGGAATGCATGATGCACGGAGCTTGCGTTGTCGAAGCGCGTTGAGGAGCCTCGTCCTCGGACCTTCGTCCCTAGTCCCCGTCCCTAGATCCTAGTCCTTCGTCCCGAATCCTTCGTCCCCGGC
>DASXWF010000968.1:0-1645 GCA_036503835.1 Polyangiaceae bacterium
CCCAAGGCCCTGAAGCTCCCCCCGTCGCTGCGCATCGAAGCGGCCGCCGAACGCTGGAACGCGGTGGACGTGGCCGCGCAGGCCGACTCGACCGTGCGAGCCGCCCTTCCGCCGGGCGTCACGCTCGTGAAGCTCACCGCGACGCGCGGCGTCGTGGTTCCGCCGGGAACCCGCGTCAGCTCGGTGCGACCCCAGTTTCCGAAACGCGCCGGTCGCCACACCGTGACCGCGGTCGCCGAGCTCAGCTCCGACGAAGACATCGTGGCGCGCACGCCGCTCTCGCTCGTGCTCGAGGTGAGCGAGGCCGCGCTCGAGCCGCTCGTGAAGAAGGGCGACCGCGTGAACCTCGTCATCCAATACGGCAACGCGCGCGTCGGAGCGAGCGGCCTGGCGCTCGCCGACGCCAACGCCGGTGAAAGCGTGTGGTTCAAGGTCGCGACGACCGGCAAGGTGCTGAAGGCCAAGGTCACGTCGCGCGACACCGGCCTCGTGGTGGAGCCATGAAGCACGTTCGCCGCCTGCTGTTCGTCCTCGGCCTGTTCGGCGCCGGCTGCGGGCCCGCCCACATCGCTCCCTTCACCCCGAAGGAGCGCAAGTACGAGGCAGCGAAGTACGCCGCGACCCAGAAGCAGTACCGGCCGGCGACCGGCTCGATCTACAGCGAGGCGCAGGCGGGCTACCTCGAGGACACGCGCGCGCTCCGCGTCGGCGACATCGTTCTGATTCGCATCAACGAGTACGCCGACGCCGAGGGCGACGCCTCGACCGAGCTCGACAAGAGCACCTCGCGCAACGCCGGCGTCGAGGCCTTCATGGCGCTCATGCCCAAGCTCCAGCGCGAGAACCCGAACCTCAACCCGAGCCAGCTGATCTCGATGGCGTCGGAGTACGACTTCGACGCCGAGGGCAAGACCAAGCGCGCCGGGTCGCTCAACGGCACGATCGGCGTCCAGGTCAAGCAGGAGCTGCCGAACGGCGACCTGTTCGTGGAAGGCACGAAGGTCGTGATGATCAACCACGAAGAGTACCACCTCTACATCTCCGGCGTGCTCCGCACGACCGACATCCAGCCCGACAACTCGGTGGCTTCCTCGCTCCTCGCCGACGCGCGCGTCGAATACACCGGCCGCGGCGACCTCAACGACACGGTCGAGCGCGGGTGGTTGACCAAAGCCCTCGACGCCATCAACCCGTTTTGAGTGGAAGCATGACGCGCCTCACGACTCTCGTTCTCGGCCTCGCCGCGCTGTTCCTGACGCTGTCCGTCAGCGCGCCGGCGCGGGCCGATCGGCTGCGTGACCTGTGCGACGTGGTCGGCGCGCGCGACAACCAGCTCGTCGGCTACGGCATCGTCACGGGCTTGAACGGGACGGGCGACGACGTTTCGGCGCCGTTCGCGGCCCAATCGCTCAAGGCACTGTTACGCCGGCTCGGCGTGCAGGTCGATGCCAAGCAGGTGCGCCTGCGCAACGTGGCGGCGGTCATCGTCACCACCAACATCCCGCCCTTCGCGCGCTCGGGCACGCGCCTCGACGTGACCGTTTCCTCGATCGGCAACGCCAAGTCGCTCGTGGGCGGCGTCCTCATCCAGACGCCCCTGCGCGGCGCCGATCGCCGGACCTACGCCGTCGCCCAGGGACCGATG
>DASXWF010000969.1:0-9327 GCA_036503835.1 Polyangiaceae bacterium
CGCCGTGGGTGTGCACCTTGACGAACACCCATTCCGGGCGCCCTTCCACGTGAATTCCCTGGGAAACCCAGGTGTGCACCCGGTCGGCCGTGCCAGGATCGCGCGCGGTGAGCGCGGCGCTCTCGATGCGCGGCACGAAGCTCTTGCCGCGCCGGGCGAGCGCGAGCGGACCCTGGATCATGAGGATGCGATCGTCGCGGATCTTGCCCACGCGCGCCGGCTCGCCGATCTCGTGCGCGCGGGCGCGGCGCGGATCGCCGAGCGGCCAGTAGATCTGATTCACGATGTTCGGCTGCGTCGAATCCGGCGCCGACGGGAACGTGAAATCGGCGTAGCAACCGGTGCGGAAGAGCACCTCGAGCTCCGAGTCCACACCGCACCAGCGGCCGTCCGGACGAGAATTCGCCAGGCACCAGTTGCCGTGGATGAACGCGTAGCGCGGCCGGCCGTCCGCGTCCGTCGAGAGGTGCCCGTGCCGCTGGTAGGCCGCCAGGTACTCCTCGAGGTCGCGGCGGAGCTTCGCCGCGTCGTCGCCGTCGTGATGCAGGTGCACCTCGACCTCGCCGAACCCCGCGGCCACGAGGCGACCGAGCGCGTCCAGGTACTCGGGCTGGTACTGCTCGCCGGGAAAGAAGAACGAATGCCGCGGCGGGCGGCCGTCGGCGTCGCGAAATTCGCCGAGCGCGCGTGCGTAGCCGTCGGCCCAGCGGTCGACGCGCTCGCGCCCCTGCTCGCGCGAAGCGCCGCCCCAGAGCGGCTCGTAGTGATCGCAGAGCGCGAAGAGCACGTGCCGCGTGCCCTCGGGCGGGCGGCGCGCGAGCTGGCGAGCCACGTGCCCGGCGTAGCCGCCGAGCCAGCGCTGTACGTGACGATGAAAGGGCATCCCCGATTCCTTTCGACTCAGGCGTCGAGCAGCACGCTGCCCATCACCTTGCTCGGGCTGAGCTCGGCCATCGCGCGATGCAGTGCGCTCGCCCGCGAGTGCTTGGTGCGCGCGACGAGCAGCACGCCGTCCGAGCAGCCCCCGACGACCTCGGCGTCGGCGCTCTCCAGCACCGCCGCGGAGTCGATCACGATGTAGTCGTAGGCGCTCCTGAGATCCTGGAGGACGACGCCGAGCAGCAGTCGATCGAGCCGCGCCGCAGGCGACCCGGCCGGCGGCAGCGCGGCGAGGTGCAGGCGAGTCCCGGCGACGCCCGCGACCGGATACGGCGGTGTCGCGTCTCGATGCTGCACCAGCCGATCCATGAAGGTCGGCGCCGGGGTGTAGCCGAACAACGGACCGAAGGCGGGCCGGCGCAGGTTGGCTTCGATCAAGAGCACGCGCGCGAAGGTCTCGTCTGCGAGCGCGAAGGCTAGGTTCGCGGCGCAGGTCGTCTTGCCTTCGCCGGGCTCGGCGCTCGAGATCGCGATGATGCGGGGGTCGCCCAGGGAAAGCAGCCGATGCCGCAGCAGCCGGAACGCGCGCGCTTGCCGGGTCGCGGAGCCGTCCAGCATCACGAGGCGCGGATCGAGCTTCCGCGGCAGCGTGACGGCCTCGATCACCATCGAGTGCGAGCCGGCGCTGCGCACGGCGAGCGGGCCCTGGCGCATCTCGTCCTTGCGTAGAATCACCGTGGTCTGGGGCAGAGCCGTCTGCGGCGGAACGGCGTGCGCGGCCGCAGGCTCGGGGACGGGCTCCACCGGCAGGGACTCCGGAGCGCGAGCGAAGCTCGGGCCGATGATGGTGCTCTTGAATCGGGACTGATCAGCGTGCGCCATGAAACCTCGCTACGAGAGCCGTGGAACTTCGACCAAAATCGGAATCTTCGGTCCGAGATCGCGCGCCTCGAGGACGCGGTCGTCGAACGCCGCGCGCAGGGCCGCGGCAATCAGTCCGAAGAAGATGCCGGCCACCAGGCAAGCGGCGACGATGACGCTGCGCGGCAGCCCGAGCGGGCGCTGCGGCAGGTAAGCCGGGTCGATCACCGTGATCTGGACCCCGCTGCCCGAGCTCTCCGAGTTCGCCTGAATGTCGGCCTTGAACAAAGCGGACTCCACTTGATCCAGCCGCTGGCGCGCCTCGGTCACGGCGCGCGTGAACCTCAACCACTCGGTCTCGAGCTTCACGACCTCATCGCGCGATTCGGCGCCTGCCGCGACCGCCGACGCCGGGCTCGGAACCGGGCTCACCGCACGCCCCCCCGCCGGCTGGCTTCGAACGGGAGCGGGAGCCGCAGCCGGAGCCGCGGCGACGGGAACCGGGCGCGGCTCGGGACCGAGCGCCTCGAGCCGCTCGGTCGCACGATCGACCGTGCCCTGAGCCGCGCGCACGTCCGGATGAGCCGGCGTGAAACGCGCGAGTTGCTCGGCGAGATTCGCGCGCGCGGCTGCGAGCGCGGCCACCGCCCGTGCCCGTTCGCCCGCGTCCTGACCTCCTCCTGCAGGAGCACCCGCCGGAGCCGGTTGACCGGGCGCGGCGCCGCGCGGGGCCGGAGCGACGCTGCGCGTGGACCAACGCTGCGTCACCGGCGGAAGCGCGCTCGGCGCCGCGTTGGGCATCGTTGCGCGAATCGCGGCGCCCGCGGCGAGGGGCGTGGTGTCGAGCGCAAACCGCTTGTGCTCGGCCATGAACGTCGCGAGCCGCTGCTCGGCTTCCTTGAGCGTTTCCGCCCTGCTGTTCTTCTCCGTCGTCAGGAAGTTGCGCGAGAACTCGACCTGCGTCTTGCGAAGCTTCGCGTCACCCTCGATCACCATCTTGGCGAGCGCCGCGGTGACGCTCTGAGCCTCGGACGGCGAGCCTCCCTGGAAAGCGATGCTGAACGTGTCTCCACCTGGCGCGCGAAACTCCAGATGGCGCTTGAACTCGTCGACGGCGTCGTCGGCGCCGTAGTGTTCGCGCACGTCCGGGTACAGACCGAACTGGTTGATGATGCGCGCGAGCTCCCGGCGCGAAAGCAGGAGCTCCTTGAGCCGCGCCGTCGCGTTGCGCGGGCTCCCCTGCTCCGAGGGATCCGTCGAGCTTACGCCCTGGGAATAGAGGATGACGGTCTCGGAACGGTAGCTCGGCCGCAGCCAGTAGAGCAGGAACGCCGCCGCCACCGCCGCCAGCGCGAGCGAAATCAAGAGCGTGGGCCAGTAGTGGAGCATGCGCCGCGTGAACGACAGCGCACGCCGCACGTCGACCGTTTCGTCGGCCCGCTCGAACCTTTCCGAATCGTCTTCCGTCACACTGCACCTCGTTTCGGCGCGAAAGCGCCCACCGCCATCACCATCATCGGCAGGGCAAACAGGTAGGCGACCACCGCCGCGGCCTGCCGCGCGCGCACGGCCCGGCTCGAAATGCCGACGCCCGCGTCGTCCGCCACCTCGATCGACAGCCCCATCCCGCGTTGCTCGTAGCGCGCGCCGAGCTCGAGCGCGGCGGCGCGCTTGCCCGCGGCGTCCGCCTGCCGCTCCACCGCGGCGATCGATCCGAGCAGGCTCACGAACTCGACCTGCGTGGCCGGATTCGGCTCGTCCGAGGCTTCGAGCTCGGCTTGCTTCCGGGCGGCCGCCTGCACCCGGTCCGAGAGCGCGGTCCGCAGCGCTTCCTCGGCCAGATCGGCCGCGGCCGCCGCGCGCGCCGTCTGGTCGCGGCGCAGAGCCGTTTCGCGAGCGATCACGAGCGCACCGAGCTCGCGCGTGACGGCGACCGCGGTGAGTCGATCCTTTCCGTGGTAGCTCAGCGCGACGCGGGCGGAGCGCGGCTGGCCGTTCTCGGTCCGCTGTTCGACGAAGTAGTTCTGGTAAACCTCGACCTGGATGTCGTGCCGGAATTCTTCGATCGCCGCCGTACGATCGCGCGCGGCGAGCTTCGGGTAGAGGCCGTGACGTTTGATGATCTCGAAGAGCGGGTCGCTCGCGAAGACACCGGTCTTCACGTACTCCCCGAGCTTGCGCTTGAGCTCGGGCATCGTCGAAGCCTCTCGATCGGCCTCCACGACGCGCAGCACGAGTCGCGGGGCGTACCCGCTTCGCGCCATCCCGATGGCGGCCGCGAGCCCGAGCGTGAGCAGGAAGCTTCCGAAGAGCAGCGCCAGCGGGCGCCGCACGCCGCGCCGCAAAAGGTCGAAGGCCTGCCGCGGCAGCGAGCGGAAGCGCGGCTCGCGCGCCAGCCAGTGCGTCTCAATCACGGCAGGCCCCCTCGATCTTCTCGAGCAAGGCCGCGCGCGCGCGCTCCCAGACCACCTCGTCCTTCGACCAGCTCGGCTTGCCCTTCGCCGCGGCCAGCGCGCGCGGCATCATCTCGGCGACGATCTCGCGCGCAGCCGCCCCTCCCCCGCACGATTCCAGCTTTCTCACGAGCAGGCGATCCTGCAAGCCGCGCCGCAGCGCCTTCAGCCGTAGCGAAGGCAAGGGCCCCGGATAAACGAGCAGCCCGTCGCCGTTTCCCCAATCTTCCCCGCCGCGACTCCGCTCGTCGAACGTGATCGGGTCGAGCATCACGTCGGTCTCGCCGCCGCGGTTGTAGCGATCCGAGAAGTAGAGCCCTTCCCACGCGTACCAGAGCTCGATGTCGTAGCGCTCGGCGATCCAACCCCAGGTACGCAGGGCCGTGCCGTCCGTATCGAGAATCATGCTGCCGGCCTGCGGCGGGCGGCCGTTGTACGTCCAGAAGCGTTCCCCGCTCGCCGCGCTCGATTTCGCCGCGTCCGGGATGTTGTCGGGGGAAAAGTAGAGATCGATCTGGTCGCCGTAGACGGGCTCTTTGCGCGCGGTGACGGCGCGCAAGAGCGCCGGTCTGCCGCCGCCGGCGCGGCCGATGGCTTCCGCGACGGCGCGGGTGCGTTCCTTCTGCTCCTGCGTGTGCGGCTCGTCGATCGGGATGGTGAACGGAGTGACGCCGGTGCCCCGGAAGTAGTCGAGCCACGTGCGCACGTCGCGCGCGATGCTGTCCTCGCTCGCGATGTCGATCGAGACCGGCCAGTAGCGCACGTCCTTCATGAACTGCTTGCGCGGCGGGAAGCGCGAAGGACGCAGATTGGTCGCGAGCAACGCGCCGTGAGCGCGGAAGAGCTCGTAGTACTCGCGCTCCTTCGCGAGCAACGCCGGGCCGTCGTCTTCCGGCAAGCCGTGCACGCGGGCGATCTCCTTCGGCAGGTAGAAGACCCAGACCAGCGGTTCCGGGTGGAGATCGATTCGCGCCCGGCTCACGTCGAGCACGACCGGAAGCGTCCGCTCGCCGAGCTGGAGCGTGCCGCGATAACGCCCGGGCCGCGCGCTCTGCCCGATCGCCACGTCGAAGAAGGCAAGCTCGGACGTTTCGACGCCTCCCGCCGCGGGCACCAGCACGTCCGGGTAGCGCCCGCGCCCGAGGCTCGCGCCGTACATCTCCGTGGAAGGCTCTTCGACCTCGAGCGAGCGCACGGCGAAGGCCTGGATGCCGACGTTTTCCACCGAAAGCTCGAGCGTCACGCGCCGGTTCTTGTCGTCCGCCGTCCGGATCGAGAACCCGAGCGTCTCGCCGCGCGCGCCGCGCAGCCGCACCTCGTTGCCGTCGAAGAACGGCGAGCGCGCGGGAGAAGGCTCTCCGGCCTCGAGACGCGTCGTGTCCCCGAGCACCTGGAGCGCCGGGCCTTCCCGGCAGGCGCCCAGGCTCAAGGCCACGCTAGCGGCCAAGCAGCTCACCGACCGTGACCAGCTCATGGCCCGCCTCGTTCAAGATGTGAAGAATTTTCGGCAAGGCTTCGAGCGTCCAGCTCTGGCCTTCGTGAAACAGGACGATCGCGCCGGCCGGGAGCGGATCGCGCTCGAACGTGCGCGTCACGTCCTCGGCCCGAATCGTGGCCCAGTCGCCGGAATCGTGCGACCAGAGCACGGTCGTGAAACCGGCGCGGGCGCTGGTCAGCGTCGACGACAGCGACACGGCACCGTGCGGCGGGCGCACGAGCGAGGTGTGGTGCCGGTGGCCGGGCAAGAGCTTGCTGGTTTGCACGAGCTCCTTGCGCAGGTCGTCCGCCGCGAGCTCCGGAAAGCGCTTGTGCGTGTAGCCGTGACCGGCAAGCTCGTGGCCCGCGTCCGCGATGGCGCGCACGAGGTTCGGGTACTTCTCGCACGCCTCGCCGACGACGAAGAACGTCGCGCGCGCCCCGAAACGAGCGAGCACGGAGAGGTAGTCGGGCGTCAACTCCGCCGGACCATCGTCGAACGTGAGCGCCACCTGCCCACGCTCGCCCGGTCGCAGCGCTGCGCGCGGCTGCCGCCACACGACGAGCGAGGTCGGAAGGATGGCCTGACCGAGCGCGCGCACGCTTCTTCTGCCCTGGCGCAACAGCGTCCGGCCCCAGGCGGCGGGCGGGGCGGCGCGAACCGCGGCGGTTTCTCGCGTAGCTTCCATGGCTAAGCTGCCTGTGTGGCGGGGTAAGTGCGCGCGAGCGTGTCTCGAGCGCGATCCTCGAGCGCGGCAAGCAGGCTCTGATGCAGAGCTCGCGCGCTGCCCTCCCAATCGGGCCAGGGCAGCGAGTTCGAGACCTGCTCCGGGTCGTAGGGCGTCTGCAACGCTTCGGCGAGCGCGCTCGCGAGCGCCGCGGGATCACGCGGCGGCACCAGCGCTCCGAGCTCTTTCTTGTCGATCACGTCGGGAATGCCGCCGACGCTCGAAGCGACGACGCGGCGCCCGCTCGCCAGCGCTTCCAGGACCACGTTGGGCGTACCCTCGGCCCAGCTCGGCAGCGCGAGCAGATCGCACGCGGCCAGCCACTCGGGTACGCGGGCGTGCGGCTGGGCGCCGACCAGCGAGGCTCGCACCCCGAGCTCGGCGCACAGGTCGCGGCAGGCCGCCTGGTCCGCGCCGTCGCCCAGCATGACGAGCTGAGCGCCGCCGAGCGCATCGCGCCCGATCGAGAACGCGCGAATCAGGTCGAGGGCGCCCTTGGCCTTCGCCAGGTGTCCCACGTAGAGCACGATCGGAACGTCCGCGGGTAGACCGAGCGCGCGGCGCGCCGCTGCGCGATCCCGGGGCCGGAACAACTCCCGATCGATGCCGTTCTTCACGATGTCGATGCGGTCGCGCTCCACGCCGAGTGACGCCGCGACTTCGCCGAGCGGGCGACTCACCGCCACGACGCGCGCGGCGCGCGGCAACGCCCACTCCATGCGGCGGCGCGGTCCGGGCAGCTCGGCGAGCACGTTCAGATCGGAGCCGTGCACCTTGACCACCGCCGGAACTCCCAAGAGCCCGGCCAGCACGACCGCTGCAAACCCGTCCGGGTACGCCCACGATCCGAGCAGAACATCGACGCGTCCGCGATACCGGAGCACCGTGGGAGCGAGCGAAGCTGCGTAGAGCGCCCCCGCGATGCCGTGACCCACGCGAGGCAGGTACAAGAAGCGCGGGTGGCGCACGCTGAGCCCGTCGATGGACTCTTGCTGCGGCACGTCCGAAAGCCGCGCAGCGGGCGACCAGCGCTGGAACGCCTGTCCGCCCGGGAACCACGGAATCGTCGCGAGCACATCGAGCGGGCACAGCCGCGAGAGCGCGGCGAACTGCAGGCGGTTGAACGGCGACGAGCCGGGCTCCCGCTGGTTCGGGAAGATCTTGGTCATCACGAGCACGCGCATGATTAGGCCACCTGCTCGTAGTGCCGGTAGAGCGGCGCGATGTCGGCGCGCGCTTCGAGGCTGACGAGCGTCAAATCGTCTTTGACCGCCGGTACCGTGTCGAGCTGCGCGAGCACCGCGCGCTGAACCGCGCGACTGTCCCGCCCGGCGCGAGCGACCACGTTCCGCAGCGTGCGCATGGCCATGAGATCGGTCTCGACGGCTTCGAACACGCCGTCGGTCATGCACACCAGCACGTCACCCGCGTGGAACCGGCAGCGCTCTTCGCCGTAGTCGCTGCGGTGTTCCATCCCGAGCGGCGGGCCCGAGGGGCGGCCCACCACCGAGCAGCTCCCGTCCGCGTGCCGCAGCAGCGCGGGAACGTGACCGGCGTTGGCCACGGAGACCCTCCCGCTGCGCAGGTCGAGCTCGAAAGCCGCGGCCGTGACGAAACGGTCGATGGGGATCCACTTCTGGATGCGCCGGTTGAGCTCCCAGAGCAGCCAGCCCGGACCGGCCCCGAAACGGGCGAGCTCGCGGACGGTGGGAAGCAAGTGTTGCAGCAGCTTCGCAGCGCTGGCTCCGTGGCCGCAGGCGTCGCCAATTACCACAGCGAGGCGTCCTTGCTCGCTCGCCGTGGCAATCCAGAAGTCTCCGCCCGTCCGTGCCCCGGCTGCGCGCGATTCCGCCACGATTCGGAAGCCACCGAGTTCGCGTGTCACGCACGTCGAATTCGGTCGAGTCGATGTGTATGCGGAAAAATTCACGAGCGGGGCAGGTGCACGCCGCGTGCCACGGTGCGCCAACCATTCTCCGCGATGAAATCCAGGGGTTGTGACGACCGGACTGAGGCAGTTCCCGACTGCGATGCCGCGCAGCCGGCGAGGAACGCCCCATGGCACATCGATTGCGTCGTGCTCGCAGTCCATGACGCGCGCAGAACCGCGAGATTTACGCTGCCTCGCGACGCGTGCGCACGGCGTCGACCAGGCGAGCGATCAGATCTTCGCTCACGCGCCGCGCGAAGATCCACGCCGCCACGACGTAGGCGCAGGCGCCGGTGAGAACCTCGATCGCGAGCGCGAGCATCGGTGCCGTACCTCCGCCCGCATCGAGCAACGCGCGAACGGCCAGCACTGCGCCGGCCATCGGCACGCACGCGGCCAGCGCTGGCGCGAGGCTGGCGAGCGAGGTTCGAAGCGGCACGCCGTCGATCAGCTCGACGAGCCAGAGCGACAAGACCGCATGGACCGCGAAGGCGAGCCCCACTGCACCGCACGTGGCGAGCGGGCTGATCCGACCGAAACTCAGGATTCCGCCGACGAGGCAGACCAATTTCACGGCCTCCAGGACGAGAATGCGCGCGGGCATGCACCGCGCCTGCAAGTACGACGCGACGACCCAGCCCACGGGCCGAGTGACCGACAGCGCGGACAGCACGACCAACATGGGCCCAATCCCTTGCCAGCGCGCGTCGAAAAGCACCAGGACGAGCGTCGGCGCCACGGCACCGAGCCCCACCGCCAGGGGAAATACCACGAGCGCGAGCAAAGAGAGGGCGCGCAGCAGCGCCGCTTTCCGTCGCTCCGCGTCGAGCCGCGCGAAGCCCGGCAGCAGCACGTCCCCGATCTGCTCCCCGATCTGGATCGCGGGCACGTCGGCCAGATTGTACGCAAGATTGTAGGCGCCGGTCGGACCCGGGCCGAAGAAGCGCGAAACCAGCAAGCCGTCCCAGCGGCGCGCCGCGAAGGCGCACGATGCCCCGAG
>DASXWF010000970.1:0-5441 GCA_036503835.1 Polyangiaceae bacterium
CTTCGTTCAACCGCGGGCGAGTCGCGCAGCGCTCTTGATGCTCGGCACGACCCTCGGCATCGGCAGCGCTTGTGGCGGACAGTCCCAGAGCGACGACGAGCACGACGGCGACGGAGGCACCAGCGCCAAGGGCGGCACGAGCGCCCAAGGCGGCAAGCAGCAGATGAACACCGGCGGCACCACCGACCCAATCGGACAAGGTGGAGGTCTCGTCTACGGTGGATTCCCCGCGGGCTCCGGGGGAACCATGCAAAACACCGGTGGCAGCGTCCCCATCTACGGCGGTCCGCCGGCGGGCGCCGCAGGCGTGAATCCGGTCGGCGGAGCCGGCAGCGGCAACATTGCGGGCAGCAGCACCGGAGGAAACGGCGTCGGTGGCGGAGCGCCGGCCTACGGCGCGCCGCCCGCGGGAGCTGCGGGGACGATTTTCGGCGGGAACGGCGGTGGAGCGGGCGCTCCGGAAGGCGGTGGCTCCGGCGAGGGCGGCGTTGCCGGCGAGGGCGGCAGCCCGAGCGACACCGGCGGTGAAGGGGGCCTTGGCACCGGCGGCGAAGGCTAACCGAGGACGAGGGGACTGAGGACGAGCGACCGAGCGTCCTGAATCCCCCTCCCCCTCCTCACCCAATCCCCCGAAGCTCCGTCGCCTCTTTCACGCGCCGCACCCCCAGCGCAAACGCCGCCGTCCTCATCGAACACCGGTATTCGTCCATCAGCGCTCGAATCGCCCGATGCGACGCCACCATGTGTCTTTCGAGCCCCCGGTTCACTTCCTCTTCCGACCATTTGAGCTTCTGCGTATTCTGCGTCCACTCGAAGTAACTCACCGTCACCCCGCCCCCGTTCGCCCAAATATCGGGGATGCAGCAAATCCCGCGCTCCACGAAAATCTGATCCGCCTCGGCCGCCGTCGGCCCGTTCGCGGCTTCCAGTACGTACTTCGCGCGCACGTCGCGCGCGTTGGTCTCGAGCAACACGTGACCGAGCGCCGCCGGCACCAGCACGTCGCACTCCACCTTGAGCAACTCCGCGTTGCTGATCGCCTCGCTCCCGGAAAACTCCGCGAGCCCGCCGCTCGTCCGCACGTGCGCGAGCAGCGCCGGAACGTCGAGCCCGTCCCCGCGAAACACGCCGCCCCTCAAGTCACTCACCGCGATGATGCGCGCCCCCTCCGCGTACAACAGCCGCGCGAGCCAGCTGCCCACGTTGCCGAACCCCTGAATCGCAAAGCTCGTCCCTTCGAGCTTCTTGCCCGCCGCGGCGAGCACCTCGCGCACCGCCACCAGACACCCGCGCCCCGTCGCCGCCTCGCGCCCCAACGACCCGTGGAGCTCGAGCGGTTTCCCCGTGACGACCGCCGGCGAAAAACCCGCGCGCCGGCTGTACTCGTCGAAGAACCACCCCATCACCTGCGCGTTGGTGTTCATGTCCGGCGCGGGAATGTCGGTGTTCGGGCCGATCACCGGCGAAATTTGCTCGACGAAGCGGCGCGTGAGGCGCTCGAGCTCGCGCCGCGAGAGTTGCTTGGGATCCACCTGGATGCCGCCCTTCGCGCCGCCGAACGGCACGTCGGCGACGGCGGTCTTCCACGTCATCAGGCTCGCGAGCGAGCGCACCTCGTCGAGGTCGACGTCGGGGTGGTAACGCAGGCCGCCCTTGAACGGCCCCCGCGAGTCGTCGTGCTGGACGCGGTAGCCGATGTAGTGACCCATCTGGCCGTCGTCGAGCTCGATCACGAGCTCCACACGGAGCTCGCGGCTCGGAGTGACGAGCACCGTGCGCAACCGTTCGGGCAGCCGGAGCAGGTCGAAGGCCTGCTCGAGGTAATGATTCGTGGTCTGAAATGCGTTCATGCTCATGCCGGCCTCCCGCCGGGCAGCGCCGGCAGCAACGCGCGAATCTCGGCGTCGGAAAGAATGTGATCGGCGGAACGGGCGTGCTCGAGCACCCGGCGCACGAGCTCTTCGTCGGGCGCGATGCCGTGCGCGTCGAGCCAGGCGGCGACGTTCGCGCCGCCCGACATCGCGCCGACGCAGATCTCCTGCTCGCGCCCGAGCGCGCCCGCCGGCACCGCCCCGTACACGCGATCGGCCGCCCACGCGCCCTTCTTCTTGGCCTTCAGAATCGCCGCAGCGTGCACGCCCGTGGCGGTGCGGAACGCGTTCTCGCCGACGAGCGGATGGTTCGGCGGAATCTGCCAGCCGAGCAGCTCCGCGCTCCGCCGGCAGTAAGCAGCGAGCGGGACGAGATCGAGCTCACCGCTGCCGAGCGGTAGCTTGCCGGCGAGCGCGAGGTTCAGCACCAAGAGCTCCATCGGCACGTTGCCCACGCGTTCGCCGAGGCCGAGCGCGGTGGCGTGCGCGCGATCGGCGCCGGCCGCGAGCGCCTCGAGCGCGTTCGCGAGCGCGAGGCCGCGATCGTTGTGCCCGTGCCAGTCGATCGCGGGCGCGCTGCCACATTCCGCGGCGAACGCGCGCGTGAAGGTGACCAAGCGTCGAGCACCCGCGGGAGTCGCGTGTCCCACCGTGTCGCACAGGCAGAGCCGCGTGGCGCCCGACGACAGCGCGACGCGAAACAGCGCGCGCAGGGTGTCGGGATCGGTGCGCGTCGTGTCCTCGGTCACGAACACCGCGGGAATTCCCGCCCGCACCAAAACACCGAGCGCGGCTTCGGTGCGGCGCTTCAAAAGATCGAGATCCCAACCCTCGACGTGGGCGCGGATCGCGCTCGCCCCGACGAACGCGTGCCCCTCCAGCGCGAGGCCCGAGCGGGAGCAGAGCTCGACGATCGCGTTCATGTCCGCCTCCAGCGTGCGACCCGCGCACGCCACGACGAGCGGCAACTTCTGCCCGACGATCTCGCGCGCCAAGCGCTCGCACGCCGAGAAAGCGAGCGCCGAGCTGCCGGGAAGGCCGAGATTCACGCACCCGATCCCGATCGCCGCCATGTGGTGCAGGAGCTCGGCGCGCTCCTCCAGCGCCGGCTGGCGCACCCCGGCGTTCTGGAGACCGTCGCGCAGGGTGTCGTCCAAGAGCGCCGGCGGCCGGGGCGTTCCGCCGGCGGAGCGCTCGGGCGCGTTCCAGTCGTGGATCAAGGCCGGAGGAGCGGCCGCCGTCGGCATTCCGCGCCAGAGTACCACGCTGCCCCGAGGGCTTTTCCCCCCGGCCCTTCGAGGCCCGCTGGGCCCCCGATCCAGCCGGCCGGAGCCCGGTTTCGGCTCAAGAATCGCCCAGACGGGCCGTCCCATGGAGCATGCGGACTGCGAGCGCGCGAAGTGGATCCCCACCCAGCGTTTCGGCTGGCGATGAGCTGGATCGGGCGATCGACGCGCTCGCGGGTGTGGTGCGCACCTACGGGGAGCTCGCTTTCGATACGGACGGAACGACGGCCGCCGACACCAGCTCGACCTGCCTCGAAATGGCGCGCGGGCTGACCATCGGGCCGAGCAAGAGCGATCGCGAAACCGGCGAGGACCCGCCCGCTCGCCGCGACTTCGGCACCGTCCGGCGCTTCATCGAGCAGCACAGGCGCGAAGAGCACGGCTACGTCCTGCGCAGCACCGCGAACTTGCGCCAGACCGTGCAGGCGTTCGCGCAGTGCCTGACCGCGACCATGGCGGAAGACCAGGAAGGAGACCGGCGCGTCGATGTCGAGCTCACGCGTCTGGTCGACGTGGTGACCCACGGCGCGCCCGACGAGCTCCAGCAAAAGCTCGGCGCCCTCGTCACGCTGGTGCGTGCGACCATCGATCGCCGGCGCGAGCGCGAGGTACGCCAGCGCCAGCACCTCGGAAAACGCGTGCTCGAGCTCAAGGCGGAGCTCGACAACGCCCGCACCCAGGCCGCGCGCGACCCGCTGACCCAGCTCTTCAACCGCGTCGCGCTGTCGGAGGAGCTCGAGCGCGTGACGGCCCTCGGCGCCTTCATGAGCGCCCAGCCCTGCCTGCTCTTCATCGACGTCGATCACTTCAAGGGCATCAACGACAAGTACGGTCACGCGACCGGCGACCAGATGATCAAGGCGGTCGCCGACAACATCGCCCGTCACTTCATGCGGCGCGAGGATCTCGTCGCCCGCTACGGCGGCGAAGAATTCGCGGTCCTCGTGTGCGACAGCACGCTCGAACGCAGCCTCCAGCGCGCCGATCGCCTGCGCGACACCCAGCGCAAGCTCGAGGTGCCGACGGCCTTCGGCCCGCTCAGCGTGACGCTCTCGATCGGCATCGCGCCGCTCACCCAGGGCGAATCGCCGAACGACTGGATCGAACGCGCGGACCAGGCCCTCTACTGCGCGAAGCGCTCGGGCCGCGATCGCACGGAGCTCGCCGCGCCGAACTCCGGCGTGCGCTGAGCGCCGCCCGATTTCTAGCCTGATCGGCGCTTCTTCCGCTCGGTTCGTGGCCTGACGCACGCTGCCCGGCGCCGAGTTTCCGGCCACCTGCCGGGAATTCGGCAGCTATGCTCGGGCATGGCCACGCGGCAAACCCCTCGCGCGCGTTCTGGAAGCGACCCGATCGAGCGCCTGCGCAAGATCTGCCTGGCCCTTCCGGAAGCGAACGAGCGCGTCTCCCACGGCGAGCCGACCTGGTTCGCCGGCAAGGGCAAGGTCTTCGCGATGCTCGACGACCACCACCACGGCGCGCGTCACCTCTCCGTGTGGCTCCCGCAACCGCTCGGCACCCAAGAGGAGCTCATCGAAGCGGACCCCGACCGCTTCTTCAAGCCGCCGTACGTCGGCCCCAACGGCTGGGTGGGCGTCGTGCTCGACACCAAGCCCGACTGGAACGCCGTCGCCGGCCTGGTGCGCGACGCGTACGTCCACGTCGCCACGAAGAAACTCGTGAATCAGCTGCTCGGAGCGGCGAAGAAGACCTGAAGCGACCAGCTCCGAGCTACCTCCGGCATTCGGACCGCGGTGGCGCGAGCTCCAACAAAGCTGCCCGGAACACCTTCGGCAGCTCGGATTCGGCCCGCACGCTCGCAGAAGCGAGCGCCCTGCGAATGTCGCCTTCACGAAAGCCCTGATTCTGCAGCGCTTGGAAGGCCTTGGCGAACACGTCGGCCGCCTGCGCCGAGAGTTGCGAACTCCCATAGCGGGTTCCGTCCGAGTGCCGGAAGACCAGCTCTCCGGAAGCGGCGCCTTCGACGATCAGCTCGCCGCGGTGAACAGCAAGGTGGTGCGCCCCGCAAAGCGTGACGAGATTGTCGGGATCGTGTCGCCCGCCTTCGGCGCGGAGCTGGATGTGGTGAGCGTCCACGAAAACAGCGTGCCGGCAGCCGGGGACTCGGCAGCGTCCGCCGTCCCGGCGTAGAACCATCCTGCGAACGGCTGGCGGAATCGTTTGCTTGGCGCGGGTCATTGCGGGAGGGGTCTTCGCATGAGCGCGGTCGGGTTTCGTGCCCACGCCGCCCACGTGGGCGACGTCCTCGACAAGAGCGCCGCCC
>DASXWF010000971.1:0-2385 GCA_036503835.1 Polyangiaceae bacterium
ACGGTGAGGAACTCCTGCAGCGCGTAGGCCGCGCCGTAGGCTTCCATGGCCCAGACTTCCATTTCGCCGAGACGCTGGCCGCCAAACTGAGCCTTGCCGCCCAGGGGCTGCTGCGTGACGAGCGAGTACGGACCGATCGAGCGCGCGTGGATCTTGTCGTCCACCAGGTGGTGGAGCTTCAAGACGTACATCACGCCGACCGTCACGTCCTGCTGGAAGGGTTCGCCGGTGCGGCCGTCGAACAGGATGGCCTGGCCGCTCTGCTCGCGACCCGCCGTTTCCAGCATGCCCTTGATCGTCGACTCCTCGGCGCCGTCGAACACGGGCGAGGCGAAGAACAAGCCGCGCCGGAGCTTGGTGGCGAGGCGCAGCACCTCGTCGTCCGGCAGGCCCTTCACGAGCTTCTGGAAGTTCTTGTCCGCGTCGTACGACTCGATGATGCGGTTCTTCACCTTTTCGGGTGACCAGCCGTCGTCGAGCGCGCGCTGCAGGCGGCGGCCGAGCTCGCGCGCACCCCAGCCGAGGTGCGTTTCGAGGATCTGGCCCACGTTCATGCGGCTCGGCACGCCGAGCGGGTTCAGCACGATGTCGACCGGAGTGCCGTCCTCGAGGAACGGCATGTCTTCCTCCGGCATGATGCGGCTGACCACGCCCTTGTTGCCGTGGCGGCCTGCCATCTTGTCGCCGACCTGGAGCTTCCTCTTGATGGCGATGTAGACCTTCACCATCTTGATGACGCCGGGCGGGAGCTCGTCACCGCGCGAGAGCCGCTCGATCTTGTCCTTGAAGTGCTCCTCGCGCTCGCGAATCATCGTCTCGAGATCGGCGAGCAGCTGCTGGATCTGATCGGCGCCGGTCTCGATCGGGATTTCGCCCCAGTACTTGCGCGGCGTGGCCTCGAGCGACGCGTCGTCGAGCTCGGCGCCCTTGTTCAGGAGCACCTTGCCCTTGTCGTCCACGAGCTTGCCGGCCGTGACCTTGCCTTTCAGGACTCGCTGCATCTTGTGATAGAACGAGTCGCGGAGGATCTTCACTTCCTCTTCGCGGGAGCGCTCGAGGCGGGCGCGCTCCAGGTCTTCGATGGAGCGGGCGCGTTCGTCCTTCTCCGTGCCCTTGCGCGAGAAGATGCGGGCGTTGATCACGATGCCGCTGACGCCCGGGGGCACCTTCAGCGAGCTGTCGCGCACGTCGCCGGCCTTTTCGCCGAAGATCGCGCGCAGCAGCTTCTCTTCCGGAGAGAGCTGGCTCTCGCCCTTCGGAGTGATCTTGCCGACGAGGATGTCGCCGGGCTTCACCTCGGCGCCGATGCGCACCACGCCCGCGTCGTCGAGGTCCTTCAGGGCCTCCTCGCCGACGTTCGGGATGTCCTTCGTGATCTCTTCCTTGCCGAGCTTGGTGTCGCGGGCGACGCACTCGAACTCCTCGATGTGAATCGAGGTGAACACGTCCTCCTTGGCGATGCGCTCGGAGACCAGGATCGAGTCTTCGAAGTTGAAGCCCTGCCACGGCATGAACGCCACGAGCACGTTCTGGCCGAGGGCGAGGTCGCCCATGTCGCAAGCCGGGCCGTCCGCGAGCACGTCGCCCGCCTTCACGGCCTCGCCGGGACGGGCGATCGGCTTCTGGTTGTAGCAAGTGCTCTGGTTCGAGCGCTGGTACTTGGTGAGGTGGTAGATGTCCGGCACCTCGTCGCCTTCGCCCGAGGTGGCGCGCACCACGATGCGCTCGGCGTCGACGCTCTCGACCACGCCTTCGCGCTTCGCGATCACGCACACGCCCGAGTCGATCGCGACACGGCGCTCCATGCCGGTGCCGACGAGCGGCGCCTCCGTGCGCACGAGCGGCACGGCCTGACGCTGCATGTTGGCGCCCATGAGCGCGCGGTTCGCGTCGTCGTGCTCGAGGAACGGCACGAGCGCCGCGGCGACGCTCACCATCTGGTTCGGCGCCACGTCCTGGAGCTGGATCTGCTCCGGCAGCGCCATGCGGTAGTCGCCGTTCAGGCGCGCGTCGACCAGGTGGTTCTTGAACTTGCCCTTCTCGTCCACGTCGACCGTGGCGTGAGCGATGTACTTGCCTTCCTCTTCGAGCGCGCTGAACCAGCGCACCTCGCCGGTCACCTTCGACTCGCTCACCTTGCGGTACGGCGTCTCGACGAAGCCGTACTCGTTGACGCGCGCGTACGTCGACAACGACGCGATGAGACCGATGTTCGGACCTTCAGGCGTCTCGACGGGGCAGATGCGGCCGTAGTGCGTCGGGTGCACGTCGCGCACTTCGAAGCCCGCGCGCTCGCGCGTGTGGCCGCCGGGCCCGAGCGCGGAGAGGCGCCGCTTGTGCGTCACCTCGCTGAGCGGGTTGGTCTGATCCATGAACTGCGAGAGC
>DASXWF010000972.1:0-3800 GCA_036503835.1 Polyangiaceae bacterium
AGTGAATTTTTCGGACCTCGAGCGAAGCGGGCCCGAAAAATTCGCGATCCGCCTGAACGGTCTGCGGTGTAGCGTCGGCACGTGTTCGAGACGCGCGAACGCCAGCGGCAGCTTCTCGACCAGACGATCGAGCTCGCCCAATCCACGCTCGCGGCGAGCAGAGTCGGCGAGGGCGACGCCAGCGAAAAAGCCGCCGTCACGGCCGCGCGTGCCGCTCGAGTGACCCTGGCGAGAGCCCACGCCGAAAAGGCCCGGGATGCGCTCCATGGCGTCAACCAGCTTTCGATGAGCGCCCAACGCGCTCCCACGCGTGAAGCCTGTGACGACGGCTGGAGGCGAGTGGAGTCGATCTGCAGCGTGGCCGAGTCCTCCGCGGTCGCCGCCGAGCTGGTCGCTCGCGAGCTCGAAGACGACCTGGTGCGGCCGTCCGTACGCCGGGCGGCGCGCCAGGCGGCGCAGTCGGCCGAAGCCGCGGCCGCTGCCGCCCGCAAGATCATCGAGGAACGCAACCACGCGTACACGTTCCACGCGGACAGCCGCTTCTCCTTCGGCGAAGGCTGGTATCTCGCCGCGGCCGGCGTGCTCGCGGGCGTGACGATTCAGATCGAACCGGGCAAGGACGGAACGCAGCAAGCCGAGCGCTTTCTAACCGACGCAGGCTTGAGCGCACGGACAACGCCGTATCGCCCCCGCCCGCGCGCCATGAAGCAGGTGACGGAGCTCGTGGGGCGCGCCTTCCGCGCCGATCCAGCCTCTGCCCAACGACGCGTCCGCGCGGCCTTCCTGGGCGGCGATCCTGTCCCGGATGCGGTGAGCGATTGGGTCGAACGCAGGCTGAGAATGGCCTCGGATCGAGCGCGGAACGGCAGGAAGGTGCTGCTCTGGGTCCGGTACGGTGTGCACCATCCCGGGCGGAACACGCCGTTCGCGGAGCTCGGAGAGCTCTCCGCGCGCGTGCAGCGCGCCGGCCTGGTTCCGATTCTGACGGGCGACGCCCTTCGCGGAGAAGAGGTTCCCGATGGCGCGCTCGACATGATCCTATTCTGGAAGGATCCGGTCTTTCGAGGCCCGGACATGCGCCGGGCACAGCTTCAGTTCTTCGAGTGCCTGAAGGAGCGACACGGACTGGTAGGGCAACTCGGCGTCACGACCGCAGGCATGGATGGCCCTGCGCTGATCGGACTTCCGACGCTGTATCTCACCGAAGCTCCGAACTTGCGGATGCGGCAATGGGTCGGCGCGGTGCCCGGTTACGAAGAGATCGTGCGGGCGCCCGGTTATCTGGAGCGGGTGAGCAGCGTGCTTTCCGAGTGGGCCGACAGCGACTACAAACTGCCGAAGCCGAGCGCCAGGCCGGCCGAGAGGTAGAAGAGCCCGTCCGTGTAGCGCCAGTCCTCGACGATCTCCTCGGCACCGGCGGCTCGTGGAGCCAGGTGCACGCGCAACCGGGTGAAATGGAGCAGGTAGCCAAGCTCGAGCTGGAGGCCGGCCGACCCCAAAGGCTGCAGGCGGCGCGGGAAGACGGCGCCGAGCGCGAGTCCGGCGTGATAGCTCCAGACGGTCTCCGTTCGTTCGACGAAGGCGCGGAGCTCGCGCGGCTCGTTCTCCGACAGGCTGATGCCGGCGAACGGCCCGGCGTAATATTCCCAGCGCGAGCCTCGCAGGTGGCCCCAGAGTTTCGGCTCGAGGCCGATGTCGTGCAGGGAGCGCTCGTGAGACCAGAACTCGGTGTTCGTCCACGTGACGTTCCAGCGCGCGGCGATCGAGAACTCGGGGACGATGCGCTCGTCGAACTCAGCGGTGAACCCGACCTGGACCGCAGGACCCAGGGCATGATCTCGTCCGTCCACGGAGAGCCAGAGGTTGCTGAGGCCAGCCATGGGGCCCACCCTGATCCTGTGACGGAACGGCGCCGGATCGGGACCCGTCATCCACGCCGGCGCGGGGGACGAATCATGCGTTTCCGCGGACGTTCCCCGCAGCGGGCACAACGTCACGGCAGCGAAACACGTGAGCCTGACGAAGCCGCGCACGTTCATTCCCCCCCTGCCCCGCCGGCGCCGTGGTCAACCTCGTCGAATCTCGGCAACGCTTCACAGGCGAAGCGCGGAAGCTTGCCGGCGTAGTCAGTCACTTGAACGACCTCGGTCCCCGTTGCGAAGAGCCTGCCGTCAGCCTGCTCGAGCACCACGGAATTCGGGCTGGCGAGCCATGATAGCCACGCGTCCGGTTGGGGCGAGACTTCATCGCGCGTCGTCGTGTCCCAGAACACCAGTGTGTCGGGAAGACCCTCCGCTTGCAGCACCACGGCTCCGCAGTACCGCAGCTCCTGCGCCGAGGTACCCTGAATGCCCCTCGAGCCTCGATCGAGCGGCACGATCTCGCGTGGCACGAGCTTTTGACAGAACTCGGGCTCGAAGGCGCCGGCCGGCAGCGCCGCCGCGGTGTCGGCCAGCGTGTCACATTCGAGTGGAATGTTCGGGCGAAACACCGTGACCTCGACCGGTGCCGGGGTCACGTTCGCGAGATAACTCGAGGTCGAGTAGGTGAAATGCGGGTCCTCGCTCGTCGCGAGACACGCGAACCCGCCCAGCGCCGCAGCGACCGTGTGCACGCGGCGCCTGGAGCCTTCGGGCCGGGTCGCGTCCAGCTTGCTCGCGGCACGCCACGCGAACGGGAGGATGCCGAAGCCGATCAGATCACTCGGATCGGACCAGATCTTCCACTGCAATCCCACGAGTGAAACGGCGACCTCGAGCAGTTCCGCGGCCGCTTCCGAGAGCTTGATCGCTCCGAAGACCGTCGCGATCGCCGCGAACGACAGCAACCGTACGGTCGGCCCACCGAAGCCCGAGCGCCGCAGCACTCCCGCCAGCAGCACCGGAGCGACGAACAGCCCGGCGAAGTCGCTGAGCTTCCCGGTGACGGCGGAGGGAACCACGCCCGCCCCTTTGAGCACGTGATCGTTCACCACGAGCACGACGAGCGCCGCGCACCATGCAAACTCCCAACGCGCGATTCGCGACAGCTTTGTCATACCCGGACGGCTCGCGGCACGAACTTTCCGTGCTTCTCCCTTACCACGCGCGGTTGGCGAGCAACGTGCGTGCCACGCCGACCGCTCATCACTTGGTGGAGGCATGTGGGGAAGGCGGCGCCGAACACACGACTCCGCGACATCACGCTATACTCGAACATTCGTGAATCGCTGCATGCGCCGCCGGCCGGCTCTCACTGAACGGCGTGCACTTCCCCTCTGGACGTTGCCGATCCTGCTCGTGGCCGGCTGCCGCTACGGCTACGAGTTTTTGAGCATCGACGGCGGTGGCCCGCACTCGTCACCCAGCGGTGGGACCGGCGGTTCGGCAGGCAGCGCGGGCAGCGGGGCGATCGGCATCGTCGGAGGCGAAGCAGGTGAGGTGGCGCAACCGATGGCCGGCCGCGGCATGGGCGGCAGTAGCGGCTCGTCGGGCAGCGGCAGCGGCGGCACTTCAGGATCCGCCGGCGGCACTTCGGAGGCCGGTGGCGCGGGAGCTCCCGATCCGGGTACAGGAGGTTCGGCAGCCGGAGCCGCCGGGGACGACAGCGCTGGAGGCTCGACTCAGGGAGGCTCGACTCAGGGAGGCTCGAGCGGCGCCGCCGCCGGTGGCGCGGCCGGGGGCTCCTCCGGGACGACGGCGGGCGGCTCGGGCGGAGGCGGCTCAGCGCCGGACCTGCGCGACGGCTACTGGGTGCTCGACGCTGCGGACTCGAGCGGCAAGAACTGGACGACCTCGACGCTCGTGTTCACGAGCTCGACG
>DASXWF010000973.1:0-2970 GCA_036503835.1 Polyangiaceae bacterium
TCGGTGAGCTCGAGGCGGCGCTCGACACGATCTGGGAAGTCGAGCCGAAGCCTGGCCGCGGAATCATGGGCATGGTCAAGGACCGCCTGTTCTCGTTCGCGATGGTGATGGGGGTCGCGTTCCTCTTGCTCGTCTCGCTGATCATGAGCGCGGCCCTCGCCGCCGTGGGAGCTTTCCTGAGCGGAGCGCTTCCCGGAGGAGAAGCCCTCTGGCAGGTCCTCAACTTCGCGTTCTCGCTCGCCGTGGTGACGGGGCTCTTCGCGCTGATGTTCAAGCTCGTTCCCCACGTCAAAGTCGCCTGGCGCGACGTGTGGATCGGCGCGTTCGTCACGGCGCTGCTGTTCACCCTCGGCAAGCTCCTGATCGGCCTCTACCTGGGCAAAGCGGGCGTCTCTTCGTCGTACGGCGCTGCCGGCTCGCTCGTGGTGCTCGTGATCTGGGTCTACTATTCGGCGAGCATCCTGCTCTTCGGAGCGGAGTTCACGCAGGTCTACGCCTCGCGCTTCGGTTCGCGCATCGAGCCTACGGAGAACGCGGTTCGGGTCCCGAAAGCAGAGCCGCCGCCGAACGCGCGCGAGTCCACGGCGTAGCGAAGAGCGCATCCGTTCGGTTCGCACTGAAACCGTGACCTTCTCCGGGTCGAGCCTCGGGGAAACCCTGACCCTGGTTCGGGGGAATTCGTCTTCCCGGGGTGTGGACGGCGGGAGGAGCATCGGAGATTCCGCGGGACGTCGAGAACTGGCGGATTCCGACAGGGCGGCGCGCGGGAGAGAGAGCTGGAGCGACGGATGTCGACACAGGGACAGTGGGAGACGGACGCGGGAACGAAAGGCGAGGTCTTGATCGTCGACGACGACTCGGGCCTGGCACACGCGATCCAGCGCATCCTGAGTCAGCGCAACCTGAACGTGGAGATCGCGCCGGACGGGAACGCCGCGCTCGAGAAGGTCGACGCGCGTCCCTTCGACGTCGTCGTCCTGGACCTGCGCATGTCGAACCTGGACGGCCTGGAGGTGTTGCGCGCCCTCCGCTCGCGACCGGCGCCGCCGGAGACCATCCTGCACTCCGCCTACCTGGACGTTCCCACGGCGGTGGAGGCGATGAAGTTCGGCGTGGCGGACGTGATCGAGAAGCCGGTGTCCTCGAAGGCGCTCGGCGATCGTGTGTGGGATCTCGTGCGCAAGCGCCGCTCGCTGCGCGCGGAGAATCCGCCGTTGCTGCGGCCCGTTCCGGCGGCTCCGGAGGGCGATCCCGCGGCGCGTCTGCTCGGAGAAACACCGGTCGTCTGCGAGCTTCGCGAGCAGATCCGCCGCATCGGTCAGTTTCGCGACGTTTCCGTGCTGATCGAGGGGCCGACGGGTACGGGTAAGGAGCTCGTCGCCGAGGCGATTCACGCGGCCAGCTGCCGCGACGCTCCCTTCGTCAGCGTCAACTGTGCAGCGGTTCCGGACAACCTGTTCGAAAGTGAGCTCTTCGGACACGAGGCGGGCGCATTCACGAGCGCGAAGGGCGCGCGAGCGGGACTGTTCGAGGAGGCGGGCGGCGGTACGATCTTTCTCGACGAGATCGGCGAGATGCCCGCGAACGTGCAGCCGAAACTGCTGCGCGTGCTCGAGACCCGCGAATTCCGGCGTGTGGGCGGCAACCGCAGCCGGCAGCTCACGGCCAGGGTGATCGGCGCCACGAACCGGCCCCTCAGCGGAGCGCCCGATGACCCGTTGCGTACCGATCTCTACTTCAGGCTGGCGGGCTACACGATCGTCACCCCGCGACTGTGCGATCGGCTCGACGACATCGCGCTGCTCGCCCAGAGTTTCTTGCGGCGCTTCGAGCTGCGCTACCAGCTCGCCCCCACCCGGCTCGAACCGTCCGCGATCGACGTGCTCCGCCGTCACGACTGGCCGGGCAACGTGCGCGAGCTCCGGGTCGTGGTGGAGAATGCGGCCATGGTCGCGGCCCCCAACCCCATCGACGCCGAGGTGGTGGAGCACGTGCTAGCCCTGCGCGCCGGCGAGACGCCCGGGCGCGACACCGGCCAAAGCGGCGCGTTTCCCGCCGTGAGGCCGAGCTCGGGGACAGCGGTTTCGCTGCCCGAGCTCGAGCGCGAGGTGATCCTCGGCGCGTTCTCCAAGTACTCGCCCAACCTCAGCAAGACGGCGAAGTACCTCGGCATTCCGCGCTCCACCTTGCGCGACCGCCTGCGCAAGTTCGGAGCGCTCTGAGCGGCGGTATCCGACACCCGCAGGGAGCGCGAATCGCCGTGCGCGCGCCCGAACGGGCTCGAGAATCCGCTGATTTGGTGGGCGTCCACAACGTGCGCCGTGGCACGTCTATTGCTCACCAATCGGGCGCGGCGGACCAGCGGGAAGCGGAATGGGCACGTCGAACGCGGGCATGAACGGGTCGAACACTGCGCCCTACGCAGGCGCTTGGGACGGCGATACCATGTCGCTCGCGGAGATCGGCGTGCCGATGGCCGCCTGCACCGCCAGCGGTGAGATCGTCGGGCTGTCCCGGCAGGCCCGCACGGTGCTCGAGGGAATCGGACTCGACACGAGCCGGCTGCCGTTCAAGCTGCCGCCTCGCCTGTGGTCCGATCTCGAGAACGTGCCGGAGGGCGAAGCCATCGAGTGGCACCTGGGCTCCGAGTCGCAGGCGTCGCTCGGCTGCACGCGCTACGGTTTCGGGCCGTCGCGCTTCATCGTGCTGATGCGCGAGGTTTCGGCCAAGCGCCGGGAGCTCTCGCGCCGCCTGCATCAGCAGCGGCTGGAGAGCACGGGGCGCCTGGTCGCCAGCATCGCTCACGACGTACGGACGGCCCTCGCGAGCATCCTGTACAACGCGGACTTCCTCGCCAGCGCGGTGCAAGAGCTGCCCCCCCGCGCCGTCGCGGAGACCGCCAACGAGATTCATTCGGCGAGCCGGCGGCTCGAGAACATCTGCGCCGGACTTTTGGGCTTCGCGAAGCTC
>DASXWF010000974.1:0-6283 GCA_036503835.1 Polyangiaceae bacterium
GCCGACACCCTGGACAGCGCCACCTGATCGAAGGTGACGCTGTCCAGGGTGTCGGCGGCGATCTCCTGCCGGTGAATGCGCGCGACGCCCTCGATGAGGGCGCGCTCGGAGTCGGTGAAGCGCCCGTTCTCGCTCGCGATGCTGCGGAGCGCTCCGAGGACGGCGACGAGCTCGTTTCTGGGGAATACGGCGAGGTCCATGGCCGGGGACAATGCAGCCGGCGTGCCGCGGTGGATTTCGAGCGAAACCGGCGGGATCGACCGCGCGGCGGACACTCGTCCGCGGGCGGGCGTCACGGACACGGTCACTTCACCGAGGTTCCAGGGCCGAGCTAGGCTGCCACCGTGCGAGAGCTCCCGAATCACGTGGCAGCGCAGAGCGGCGCGTTCGGGCTCGACCTGCGCGAGCTCGCGGAGCTCGGGCTCGGCGCCGCGACGTTCTCGTCGTTGCACCGCCCCTGGACGTGGAGCGAGAGCGGGCCGCGGCTCGGTCGGGAGAAGGCTCGGAAACTCGGGGCGCATTCGTTCGCGCCGTCGCGGATCGTGTCGCGCGCGAGCTCGGCGGACGGTTCGGTGAAGCTCGCGTTGGAAACGGGCGGCTCGCTGGTCGAGGCGGTGCACATGCCGCGCGCCGTGCGCGGCGGGCGTGTGACCCTGTGTATTTCGAGCCAGGTGGGGTGCGGGATGGGGTGCGGGTTCTGTGCGACCGCGCGCATGGGGTTCGTCCGGCAGCTGTCCGCGGGGGAGATCGTCGGGCAGGTGCTGGCGAGCCTGCACGCGCTCGGTCCGCGGCATCCCGGCGAGCTCACGCTCGTGTTCATGGGCATGGGGGAGCCGCTGCAGAATTCCGCGAACGTCGAGCGCGCGATCGCCCTCCTGTGCGAGCCGCACGGGCTGGGGCTCTCGCCGCGGCGGATCACCGTTTCGACGTCCGGAATCGTTCCGGAGATCGAGGCGCTTTCGGGTTGGGTGGTTCGTCCGCTCCTGGCCCTGAGTCTGAACGCGACCGACGACGTCACGCGCGGCGCGCTGATGCCCGTCGGTCGAAAGCACGGACTCGCCGAGCTTCGCGAGACTCTACTTCGCTACCCGTTTCGCGCGCGCGAGCGCGTGACGCTCGAGTACGTGCTGCTCCGCGGCGTGAACGACTCGGAAGAGGACGCGCGGCGGCTCGCGGAGTTTTGCGTGGGGATCCCCCACCAGGTGAACCTGATTCCGTGGAACGCGCACGCGGGAGCCGGCTTCGAGGCGCCGAGCGACACCGAGGTCGGCGCGTTCGCGCGCGCGGTGCTCGCGCGGCGCCGCACGCTGCTCACGGTGCGGCGTTCACGCGCGAGCGACGTGTCGGGCGCGTGCGGACAGCTCGCTACGCAGCTCGTGCGGGTGCCGTCACTTCGCGCAGGTGCCCTGTGACGCGACGCTGATCCCGGCGGCGGCGGCCTCGCACTTGTTGCCGTAGGTCTTGTCGTTGCAGCCGCACACCGGCATGTATTCCTTGGTGCACATCTGCGGGATGGTCGTGCACGTTCCGGTTTGATCGGCCGCGCCGCAGTGCGCCTCGAGCGGGAACGAACAGTAGCTGCCTGCGGCGCAGCCGTAGCCCGCCAGCCCGCCGCAAGCGGCGCCGGGTGGCCCCGCCTTCGAAGGAGCCGGTGCGGTGCTTGCGGGCGTTGGTTCGGTGCCGGCAGGCACGGTGCCGGCGGGTACGGTGCTCGGAGCCGGTCCAGGTTCGCTCGTGGCGGCGGGCGGTGTCGCCGCTGTCGCGGGCGGCGCGTTTGCCGTGCTCGTCGCGGACGGCTCGCAGCTCGGAAGCAGAAACAGAAGCGGGACCAAAACTCGGGGGCTTCGCATGACGCCTCGTGGATAGGGTGCAGGGAGCGCGGCTTCGCCGCCTTTGCCAATGATTGTCTACGGTTAACCGGTCCCGATTGACACTGAACAAGTGTTCCGTTATCCAGGAGAAGGAGGCGGTGATGGCGCTCCAGGCCCCGCGCATCTGCTGCTTGGATCTGGACACGTTCTTCGTCTCCGTCGAGCGCCTGCTCGATCCGTCGCTCGCGGGCAAGCCGGTGGTCGTGGGCGGTCTCCCCGGGCAGCGCGGCGTCGTGACGGCGGCGAGCTACGAGGTGCGCGCGTTCGGCGTGCGCTCGGGGATGTCGTTGACACGCGCGTTCGAGCTCGCGCCTCACGCGGTGTACCTGCCGACGCGCCACGGCGTGTACGGAGAGTACGCGGGGCGCGTACGGCGCATCGCGGAGGACTACACCCCCGTGTCACAGGTCGCGAGCATCGACGAGATGTTTCTCGACTTCTCCGGGTGCGAGAGCCTGTACCTCGCTCCCGGCGACGCCGGCCCCGACGCGACCATCGAGCGCAAGGTGTGCGAGCTGACGGACGAGATCGAACGGCGCGTCGGGCTGCCGTCGAGCGCCGGGATCGCCACCAGCCGTTCGGTCGCGAAGGTGGCGAGCGGCGTCGCGAAGCCGCGCGGCGTGCGGCTCGTGCCGGCGGGCGCGGAGCTCGACTTTCTGGGGCCGCTGCCGGTGCGCAAGCTGCCGGGAATCGGTCCCGTCGCGGAGCAGAAGCTCCTCGCGCTCGGGCTGACGACGCTCGCGGACGTGGAGGCGGCGCCTCCCGGAGTGCTGCGGCGGGTGTTCGGAGCCTGGGCGGAGTCGGTTCAGCGCAATTGTCGCGGGCTCGGCGCGCACGAGCTCGGGCGGGAGCGTCCGGCGTTCCAGGAGTACGATCCCTCCGGCGGCGACATCGGGACGCTCTCGAACGAGCGGACGTTCCGCGAAGACGTGCGCGACCCCGCGTTCCTCGACGCCATGCTGTGTTCGCTCTGCGAGCGTGTCTGCTTTCGGGCGCGCAAGCGCGGCGTCCAGGCGCGGACGGTGACGCTGAAGCTGCGCTACGCGGACTTCCAGACGCTCCTGCGCTCGCGCACGATCACCCCGACCTGCTCCGAGCTCGAGCTCTATCCGGTGATCCTGCGCCTGTTTCGGGAGCTCAGGCAGCGCCGCACGGCGATCCGACTGCTCGGCATCTGCCTCTCGAACCTACGGCCGTACGGACAGCAGCTGAGCCTCTTCGATCAGGGCGAGGCGTTTCACCGCGCGACCGACGGCATCCGCAAGCGCTACGGCTACGACGCCGTGCGCATCGCGCTCGGCTCTTCGCGCCGCGACCCCTGAACGCTCAGTGTCGGTAGTTGATGATGGGTTGTTGGTTCGGCACCGCCGCGCTCGCCGCGGGCGGAACGGGCACCGGGACCGGAGCGACGGCCGCGGCGGAGGCCGCCGGCGGCTGAGCGCTGGCCGCGCCGCGCGGTGGCCCGAGCGGCGGGCGTTTGGCTCGAGCGGCGACGGAGCTCGCGGCCGGCGCGGTGGACGGCAAGGGCGCAGGGCGCGCTTCCTCGTGGGGCTGCGCCTTGTCATGCGGGAAGGCGCCGAGCGTGGGCTCCGGGGGCGCAGGCACGAGCGGCGCGCTGACGGTGCTCTCTTTCGGCAGGACGCTCGGGTCCGGCACCCGCGGGCGCAGGGCGATCACCGCGGCGGCCGCGGCGGCGCCGATCACGAGCAGGGGCCCCCAGGGTCCGCGGCGCTTTCGCGGAGGCTCGAGCGCGCGCGACGCGACCGTCGCGTCCGGAGTGGTGTGCGTGCCGAGCTCGAGCGTCGTGGCCGTCGGGGCGCCGGGGGCGGACGGTCCGCGCGACGCGCGGGCTTCCTCGGGCGCGGGCGGCGGTAGCGTGGCGAGCGATTCGACGATGTGTTTCGCGCGCGGAGGGGCGAAGGGGAGCAGCGCGCGCGCGAGGTCGAGCATGTGCGGGTAGCGATCCTCGGGACTTCGGCTCAAACAGCGTGTGATCACGGCGACGAGCTCGTCCGGCACGTTCGGCACGGCGGGAAACGGCGCGGGCGGCTTGCTGATGATCTGCGAATACAGCGAAGGAATCGTATCGGCGACGAACGGCAGCTTCCCCGAGAGCGCCTGATAGAGGACGACCCCGAGCGCCCAGACGTCGGTGCGTCCGTCGATGGATTCCGGACGAGTGAGCTGCTCGGGAGACGCGAACGCCGGCGTACCGACGGCGCCCGCGTCGGTGGTGATGACGTGCGGCGTGTCGCTGTCGGGCGCCGGCAGCAGCCATTTCGAGATCCCGAAATCGAGCACCTTGAGCGTCTCGCGCCCGCCGAAACCCTGCGAGAGAAACAGGTTCGAGGGTTTCACGTCGCGGTGGACGATGCCGAGCGAGTGAGCCTCGCCGAGCGCCTCGCACGCGTGCAGCACGAGCTCCACCGCGCGCTCGACGACGAGCGGGCCGCCCGCGATCGCGTGGGCGAGGTCGCAGCCCGTGAGGTGCTCCATCACGATGTACGGGACGCCGTTCTCGCGGCCGACGTCGAAGACACGCACGACGTGTTCGCTGCGCATCTTCGCGATCAGGCGAGCTTCGCGCGCGAAGCGCTGCAGCGGGCGCGCGTCGAGCGCGAGCTCTTGCTTCAGGAACTTGATGGCGACGGGCCGATCGAGCTCGAGCTGGCGGCCGCGCGCGACCACCCCCATGCCGCCGCGGCCGAGCATGCCCTCGATCCGGTACTTGCCGGCGACCACGGCTCCGACCCCCGGAACGAGCTCGTCACGGCCGGGCTGCTCGCCGCTCGCTTCGACCTCGGGCGGAGGCGGAGGATCGGCGGTCGGACGAGAGTCGCGCTCTGTCATTCAAAAGCCCCGCAGTCTACCGTGGACGTGCCCGCCGGGCACAGCCCTCGGGACTCAAGGCTGCTTTTGAAACTTGCGAGTCAGCGCCTCGCACACGGCGGGCGGCGTATAGCGGGTGACGTCGCCGCCGTAGCGCGCGATTTCCCGCACGAGCGACGCCGAGATGAACCCGTAGTTCGTGCGCGTGGGCAAGAACACCGTGTCGATCTCGGGCCGTAGATCCGCGTTCGCGTGCGCAATCTGAAGCTCGTACTCGAAGTCCGAGCCGACGCGCAGCCCGCGCACGACCACGCGCGCCCCGACGCGCTTCGCGTAGTCCACGAGCAGGCCGTCGAAGCTCTGCACGGTGACGTTGGCGAACGGCGCGCAGATCTTCGAGAGCAGCTCGAGGCGTTCCTCGACGCTGAAGAGCGGCGACCGCGTCGGGTTCGTGCCGACCGAGACGATCACGCGCGGGAAGAGCCGCGCCGCTCGATCGACGAGATCGAGGTGCCCGTACGTGGGTGGATCGAAGCTCCCGGCGTAGAGCGCGAGGCCGACCGCATCGCTCATGGCTGCTTGCCGCCTCCAGCGGCGTTCGGCGGAGCCTTCGGCGCGGCGTTGGGCCCGGCAGGTGCCGGCTTCGCGGCGGGCGCGGCGCCCTTGGCCTTGCCTTTGCCCTTCGGCGGCACTTCTTCTTCCGCTTCCTCTTCGAGGTCCTCGAGCGGAAGGTCGATGTCGGGCACCGGCGGGATGGGCGGCGGAGGCTGCAAGGCTTCCGCCGGCAGATCCTCGAGCCACATCGAGCGGCCGCCGTCGATCAGCGTCACGCGGAAGGTCGCGAGCAATCCCGATCCGAGCAGGCCGTCGATGCTGACGCCGAGGCCCTCTTCGCGCTCTTTCACGGCGCTGTCGCCCTGCAAGCCGGGAATGCGCGGGACTTCGTACGCGCCGAGCCGCAGCGAAGGCAAAACTCCCTGCTTCAGAGCGCCGCCGTTCGGCAGGGACTGGAGGCTCGACGGCGGCACGCCCGCCTTCGTCCAGGCGGAACCCTTGAGCGCGAGCGGGTAGGTGAGCGTCGTATCGACGAGCAGCGAACAGGCGGGCGCCGAATCCCCCGCGCCGAGCGCGCCGCGCACGAGCATGCCGCCGCCGCGCGCGTACGCGAGGCGCAGCGTGGTGGCCGCGGGCGGAGGCGGCGGATCGAACGTCCTCACCACGAACTGGCCGCCGGCAAAATCGATGGTGGGCCGGAGATGCCGGAGCAGGTTCACGCCGAGCAGGATCTTGATCGGCGCGTTCACCTGCTTGGAAATCCCGGAAAGGTCCTTGGTGAGGACGGGAACGTCGCGCACCTCGACGCGCTCCGCGAAACGCAGCGAGACCCACGACGGCTGTCGTCCACCCGCCGCATCGCCCACCGACTCGGCCGTACCGGTCGCAATCATTCCGAGCGCCGGCTCGCCGTCGAGCTCGATCGGAATCACCATGGCCGCGGTTCCCGTACGCGGCATGTCCATGACGGCCAGGAGCCCCCCGCTCATTTCGAAGGGCTTTCTTCCGGTACCGCTGCGCGCAAGCTT
>DASXWF010000975.1:0-12587 GCA_036503835.1 Polyangiaceae bacterium
GTCGGAGCGAGAGCGACCGAGTCGGTTGCAACACGGCCGGGCAGAGCTCGGCGCGACCCGCGAGAAGCGAGAAGCGAGCCACCGCGCCGTCCAGCGAGCGCTCACCGCTCGTCGCGTAACCGAGCGACAGCCGCCCGCGAACGTCACCGCTCAGTCCAAAGTCGGAGAACATCTGAACGCCCGGTGACCACTGCGGAGCGATGTCGCTGACGACCGCCGCCGCAGCGCCGATGACCCAGGGATGACCTCGGACGGGCAGCGTCGCCGCCGGCTCCTCCGCGGCGGCCGCTTCGTCGTTCGTCGCCGGCGCGGGCCGATTGGCCGCTGTTTCGACGACCGCCGCCGGCGCCGCCACGGGCCCGCTCGCGCCCGTGTCTCGCCGTGCGCCTTGCGACGGCGGAGCACTCGCGGCTGCCGGAGGTTCGTCCGTCGCTTTGCTCGACGCACGTGCGTCGATCGCCAGCGCAATCACGATCGCCATGCTGGCCACGAGCTCCGCACAATCCGGAGCGGCGAGCTCCCGCTCGACCGGTGCCGCGGCGCCGTCGCGAACCGTCAGACGAGCGCTGCTACCTCCGTCGCCGCGAACCACGACGACCCGAAACTCGGGGGCCGTTTCACCTTCGTCCGCGAGCCGTACCCCCGGTGAACGCCGGAGCACCTGCTCGACGAACGCCGCCCGATCGGGGCACTCCGAGCTCGCCTCGTACTCGAGGCGCACCGCCTTCGCTTCGTCCGCGCGCGCGGCCGCCGGCACCAGCCCGGAGAGCAGCAGCAGGGCGGGCGGGAGCCGGCGCATGACCGCACAATAGACGGCCACGACCGACCGGGGTTCCCGCGGCGCAAGCCGTTCAGCGCTCGAGCAGCTCAGTACCCGAGGTCGACCGACCCGCCCGACTTCCCCGCCGGCCTCGGTCGCCCGGCAGGCGCGGGAGCCGCGGGGCGGGACGCCGGACGCGCAACGGGACCCGGTGCGACGGGTTTCGCTGTTTCCGCGCTCGACGCAGCCGGCGCTGCAACCGGCGCGCTCGTCTCGACGGGTGCCGCCACCGGCGCGGGAGTCGCCGGTTGGGGCGCGACTTCGACCGGCGCGGGCGGCGGCGCCGCGGGCGCCTGAACCACCGGGACGGCGGAGGCGGCGGTCGGCTCGTGCGGCTTACCTTGGAGTAGCGCGAACGCCGCGCCGCCGATCGCGAGAACGCCGACGACGGCGCCGATCGTGACGCCGAGCTTCGAGCCCTTCTTCGGCGGCGCGCCCTCGACCTGCGAGGTCGCCCAAGAACCGTGCGTTCCGGGGTTGCTCGCCGCGGGCGTCAGGATCTGGCCGCCGGTCTGCGAGCTCGCGAGCGCCGGGACCGGCGCGGGCGTGAGCCCCGGGATGCTCAGACCACCGGGCATGAGCGCGGCGGCCGCCGGATCCGCGGACGGCGGGACGGTGACGGCCGCGCCTCGCTCGAGCCAGGCGGCGATGGCCTTCCGGAAATCCTCCGAGGTCTGGAAGCGCTGGTTGACGTCGCGCGCCATCGCCTTGGTGATGATGCTGGCGAAGCCCGGATCGAGATCGCGCACGAGCGTTTCCGGCCGCGGCACGTCCGAGAGCACGATCTTGAACAGGAGTTGATTGAAGGTCGCGGCGTCGAACGGAACCTGACCGGTCACGGCCTCGAACAGGATGACGCCGACGGAGTAGAGGTCGCTGCGGACGTCGGCTTCCTGACTGCCGCTCGCCTGTTCGGGCGACATGTAATAGGGCGTGCCCATGACGGCGCCCGTGCGCGTCATCTTCATGCCGTCGCCGCTCAACGGCTGGAACTTCGAGATGCCGAAGTCGATGATCTTCACGTAGTCGGCGTTGCCGGCCTTCGTCTTCAAGATGAAGATGTTGTCCGGTTTCAGATCGCGGTGAACGATGCCGGCGCGGTGGGCCGCTTCGAGCCCGACCAGCACCTGGCGAATCAACGGCGCGAGCGCCAGCGGCGTCATGCGGGTCAGCCGCTTGATGCGCGAGGACAGCGGCTCGCCGTCCAGAAACTCCATGACGATGAAGTGGTCGCCGTTCGACATCGACCCGAGGTCGAGCACCTCGAGGATGTGATCGTTCCCGATCCTGCCGGCGGCCTGCGCTTCGCGCTCGAAGCGCTGCGTGACTTCCACGTTCGAGGTGAACCCGGCGTGCAGGATCTTGATCGCGACGCGGCGGTTGATGCGGACGTTTTCGCCCTCGTACACCGCTCCCATGCCGCCCTCCCCGATCAGGCGGACAATCCTGTACTTGCCTTCGATGATTTGCCCGGTCTCGAGGGACATGGAAACGCTCGAAACTCTTATTTACGACGAAACGGGCGGGGCCCCAAACAACACCCGCATTTCACCCGATTTCAGCGGGGCGGCACCGCTCAGAACGTGCCGCTGATCCCGGCGGAGCGCGGGCCGATCCACGGCAGTACGGTCGCGGATTTCTTCGCTTTCTTTCCCGAGAGTACGAACAGGGTGACGCCCACCCCGACGGCGACGACGCCCGTGACGAGACCGACGGCGCCGATGGTCGCCTGGCCGTTGGCGTCGGAGTCGAGCGCGTCCACTTCGTCCTTCACGCTCTGGTCACAGGCGCCGTTCGGCAGCGTGCAGAGCGCGTCCGCGTCCGAGCGGGTACCGCCGGACTGGATCAGGAAAACCGTGCCGAGGCCGAGACCGACCGCCCCGACGCCGAAGGCGACGTAGGAGCCGATGCGCATGCCGTTCGTCCCGCTCTGCGTGCCGGTGTCCGCCGTCGGAGACTCCGGGGGCGGCGCAGCGGGAGCCGCGGGGGGAGGAGCGGGCTGCGCGGCGGCAGCGACGGGTACCGCCGGGACGGGCGCCACCGCGCTCGCGTCCGGCTCGAGCTTGAGCACGATCGACGCGCGTCCCGCAGGCGCGATCGTCACGAGTTGCTGCGGAGCGCGGAAGCCGGTCGCGACGGCGTCCACCTTGTGCTCGCCGGGATCGATGGGCTGCGGGATGCCGACCAGGACTTGCGCGACCGGCGCTCCGTCGACCGACACGACGAGATCCTTCGCCTGCTCTTTGCCCTCGACGGTGATCGTGAGCCTGCCGATTTTCTCCTCGACCTCGGAGACCTCGCGCGAGGCGCTTTGCTGGGCATCGCGCGCGGCTTGTGGGGCCGACGCGGGCAGCTGCTCCTTGATGAGCTTCAGGTACGCTTCGCGCGCCTTCACGTAGTGGCCCAGCTTGGCGCGCGCGCGGCCGAGGTACAGGAGGTGCGTCGCGGCGTGGTAGAGCGACTCCGCCTTCGTGAGAAGATCGATCGCCTCGTCGTACTTGCCCGCCTGGTAGGCCTTCACGCCCTCCATGGCGATCTCGCGCGCGGCGGCGCGTTGCTCGTCCGATTGGGCCAGCGCTGGCAGCGACGAAGAAAGGAGCGCCGCGATCAAAAGCGAAGCGAAAGCCTGCCGGGGAAATAACCGGGACATCGTCTCCCGGCGACGATATCACCCAATCTTCGCGCGAGATAGTCGCGATCGATCGGGCGGGGGCCGGCGAAAGCTACGGCTTTTGTGAGTACTTTTCCGGCGCGGCCAGGAAGGCGTCACGACAAGCGGGCGAGCAGAAGTAGACGTCGCGCCCCGCGTGGACCGTGTGCGGCGTCGAGCCGGTCGGGCGGACCTGCATGTCGCACACGGGATCGACGGTCATCGCGAGCGCCGCCGAAGCGGGCGCGTTTCCGGCCGGCGCTTCCGGGAGCGTGCGCAGGTAGGCGACGAGTGAGTCGAGACCCGCGCCGGAGAGCTCGGTCCCGTAGGAGGGCATGAGATTCGCGTACCCGCGCACGAGCTTGGCCTCGGGAGCGAGAATGGATTCCCTGAGGTACGCCTCGTCCGCGGTCACGCGCGCTCCGCCTTCGAGCTCGACGCTGCGTCCCCAGATGCCGTGCAGCGTGGGGGCGAGGGCGGCGTTCTCGTGGCAGCCGTTGCAGCCGAGCTCGCCGACCAGGCGCGCGCCCGCGTCGCCGGCGGGCGGCGCGACGCTCGCGCCGGCGAGAGTCCCCGCGTCCGCCGCGAGCCGGGCGAGCGCCATCGGATCGGCGCTGTCGTAGATGCCCTTCACGGCGCCGTGGGGATCGATCAGGAAGAACTTGGTCGAGTGCAGGATCGGGTCGCGAGCGTCGCCGGTCGGCTCGACGGCCACGCGCAGCCCTCGAGCGAGGGCCGCGAGGCCGGCGGGATCGGTGGCGAGCAGGAGCCAGCGATCGTCACCCGGCCGGAAGCGCTCGGCGTAGGCCAAAAGCGCTTCGGGCGTGTCGCGAGCGGGATCGACCGAGAACGAGACGAAGCGGAGCGCGGGCGACGAGAGCTTGCGCGCGAGCATGGCGAACTTCGCGGTGAGCGAGGGGCAAACGCTGGTGCAGGTCGTGTAGACGAAGTTCGCGATCCAGACCCGGCCGGCCAGCGTCTGCCGCGTGACCCGCTTCCCATGCTGGTCGCGGAACGCGAACTCGGGCGCGGGGAAGTACGCGGGGCGCGTGGCGACCGACTCTTCCGCTCGGAGCGCGAGAGCCTCCGCGTCGGGCCGGCCGGGCGAGAAACGCACGAGCACGAACGCCGCGCCGAAGACGAAGAGGAGCGCGATGCCTGCTCCGAGAAGTCGGCGTGCGGACGGACTCGACATCGGTTCGGCGATTCGATATTGCGCCGGAGTACCGTGCGCGCAAGATGGGAGCCTTGATTCCGCTTTCCGACTTCTTGTGGCGGGGGCTCGCGCTCTTGTGGCTCACGCTCGCCCCTTACGCCGCGAAGGTCGAGGTGGCTTCCGCGGGCAGCGGCGCCGAAGCCAGCGTGCGGATCGGGGTCGCGCTGGCGGTGCTCGCGTTCCTCGGGTTCGCGCTGCTCCGGCTGTGGCGCCGGAACAAGCTCGGAGCAGCGGCAGCGGGCGGCGCCCTGGTCGCGGCGTTCGCTCTCGGTTCGATCTTTCGGGGTGATCGCGGGCCGCTCGGCGGCGGGTTGCCGTGGTTGTTTCCGCTCGTCTGGGGAGCCATCGCGGTGATCGTCGCGGGGCCGGTCGCGGATCTGACCGCGCTGCGCCAGGGGCGGGCGGCGCCGTCCCGCCGCGAGCGGCTGGGCTGGGCGGCCGCGGCGCT
This sequence comes from Polyangiaceae bacterium, assembly GCA_036503835.1. GTDB lineage: Bacteria > Myxococcota_A > Polyangia > Polyangiales > Polyangiaceae > PMG-095. The sequence goes on from DASXWF010000975.1 coordinate 5,135, forward strand.
CGCGATCGGCGCGCTCGGGCTCGGCGCGAGTTGGCGGCGCGTGGGATCGCCGGGTGCGACGCTCGCCGCCGCGGTGAAGAGCGATCCCGGCAGCGAGGCGCTCGTGCTGCGGCTCGCTTCGAGCGTCGAACGGAGCGGTGACCCGAACCGAGCAAAGGATCTCCTGCATGCCTGCGCGCAGGCGAATCCGGAAGCGTGCGGCTGCATCGTTCCGGTGGTGAAGGCGGCCCTGGAGCGCGGCGCGTACGTGGACGCGGGCGCGGTGCTGGTCCGCGCCGATCAGCGCTGCCGCGACCGGCCGGGCGTGCCCGGCATGCTGGCCGAGACCCTGGCCGGAGGCGGAGAGGTCGACGCGGCACGGCAGGCCACCAACATCGCGCTCGCGAAGAATCGCAACGATCCGCACGCGCTGTACGCCAAGGGGTTGCTCGCTCTGCGCGCCGGCAACGAAGAGCCGGCGCTGCTCTACTTGAATCAGGCCATCGCGGCGGGGCGCGGCGCGCGCGCGCGCGTGGAGCTCGGTCTGCTCCAGTACCGGCGCGGCAATCTCGCGGCGGCGCGGAGCTCGTTCGAAACGGTCGTGCGCGAGAATCCGCGCGACCTGCCGGCGCTCTACAACCTCGCGCTGATCGACCAGGTGCAGGAGCGCTACTACGCCGCGCGCGAGGGCTACCTGCGCGTGCTGCGGCTCGATCCACGCCAGCTCGACGCTCGCTTCAATCTGGCCGTCATGACGCAGGCGGCCGGGGCCAAGGACGAGGCGAAACACCACCTGGCCGAGCTCGAGAAGCGCGCGGCGCCCGACGATCCGCGCGTCACGAAGCTTCGCAAGCTACTGCAGTGAGGGGCGCGGGGTTCCGTCCGGGGCGCGCGGAGTCGCGGCCGGAGCGCGCAGATTCATGCAGGGCCGCTCGACGGCGAGGTGGACGGCGAACGCGAGCGCATAAGTGAGCACACAAGCCTCCACGAAGATCCACGCGAGCGCCGCGTAATCGAGCGAGCCCGGGCGCGGGAGGTTCCTGATCACGAGCGGGTGGAACAGGTACGCCGCGTACGACAGCTGCGCGAACGGGTACCAGACGCGGAGCGCGAGCGGCGCGCCGAGCCAACGTCCGAGACGCGACGAGCCGAGCATCAAGAGCAGCAACACCGAGAACGCCACGGCGAAGAGGTAGCGGTTCAGCGCGACCCCCGCCGGAAGCAGCCAGTCGGGCCAGGTGTTGCCGAACTGGAAGTACGGGATGTCCGTCGGCGCGGAGGGCGCGAAGAGCACGCCGATGCAGAGCAGCGATCCGGCGGCGAGCCCCGCGGAGAGTCGCGGCGAACCCTCGATGCCGCGGAGCAACTCCGGGCGCTCGTGCCAGAGGTACGCGACGAAGACGCCGCAGACCAGGCTGCCGAAGCGGCTGTAGGTCTTGGTGTAGAGAGCGTCCAGGATCGGCAGGGACTGCCGCAGCGGATCGACGATCGGCACGCCGAAGCCGCCGTCGTCCACGAGGATCAGCCGCACGAACGCGGCGAGCACGAACAACCCGACCAGGAACGGCCCGCGAAAGTAGCGAGTGCGGTAGAGCCCGAGCAAGAGGAAGGGCAGCGCGAGGTAGAAGTGCTCCTCGACCGCGAGCGACCAAGTCCACAACATGAACTGCCGCAGCGCCGGCAGGAAGTTGTTCACGTAGAGGACGTTGTAGAGGAGGGTGTCGCGGTTCTCCGGGGCGAACAGCGCGCAGGCGGCGATGGCGAGGTAGTACGCGGGCAGGATGCGCAGCGCGCGCCGCGCGAGGAAGCGGCCGACCGCGATCGAGCCCGTGCGCGCGCGTTCCTTCATCAGGACGTGCGCGAGCAGAAAGCCGCTCATCACGAAGAAGGCGTCGATGGCGTAGTGCGCGAGGAAGGCCCACCGGAGGCCCGGGCGCGCGTCGATGGCGGCTCGAAACGGCACGATGCCCTGCGCGAACAGGCAGTGCGCCGCGATCACCCAAAGCGTGAAGAGGCCGCGGATGCCGTCGAGCGGCGCGAAGTTGTCGTGCGGGCGGACGAACAGCGCGCGCACGTTGCGCTTCGGAGAGAAGGCTTCGGCGACGCGGCTCACGGGGCCGAAACCTGCACGTCGAAAGCACCCGTAAGGACGCGACCGGCGCGCTTCACCTGAGCGAACAGGCGGTAGCGACCGGCGCGCGGAAACAGGTACGGAAACGCGACCTCGCTCGCCGGCGGCCGGGCACGCGCCGGATCGTCGGGCGGTGTTGGCGCACATTCGCTGGTGGCGTCGCTGGCCTGGGCGACGCTGAACGCGGCCATCGGCACGGTGCCGCTCGGGTGCACGTGCGTGAACGTGCCGAGGTCGTGCGCGATCACCGCGAGGTGACCCAGCATGCCCATGTACGGCACGAGGTCGCCGACGGCGGCGCCGTTCGCGTCCGTCACGCGAAACTTCAGCGAGAGCGGCCGGCGCGCGCGCAAGGTGCCGGCGGGCTCGAGCGTCATGCGCGAGCCGTCGTCGAGCGGGACCGGACCGCTCGCGGCAGGAGTCGAGATGCCGGGAACCGCACGCGCCGAGTCATCGCCGGCCAGCGGGCGCCCCGGCACATCGGGCAGCTCGATCTCGCTGACGAGGGTTTCCGCGAGCCCGGAAGCGTGCACGATGTCCGCGAACAGACGATAGCGGCCCGACGGCAGCGCGGGCAGGTCGCGTCCAAAACGGCCGGGACTTTGCAGATCGGGGTGGAGGTGAAGCACCCGATCGAGCCCGGGCACCCGCACCGCGTAGAGGTGCATCAGGTGCCCGTGATCCGGGACGAGATCGTCCGGGCGCCGCGCGAGCCAGCCGGGATCCTCGAGCGCCAGGAAGAGCCTGCCCGCGTCGTCGAGCCAGGCGGTGAGCGCGGTGGGCCGGTAGCTCAGCGCGCGGTGACGGCCCGCGGTGTCGTCCCACCACGTCGCCCCGGCGAGCAGGACGCTGCCGATGACGGCGCTCGCGACCAGCATGCTCCGGCGCGCACGCCGGCGGTTGTCCGCCGGAATGGGGGCGCCCGGAACGAGCTGTGCCTCGCGCTGGGCGGCGCCGAGGATCCCGACCGCGCCCGCGACGATCAGCGCGGCGAGGATCCCGAGCAGCAAGGCGAGCTCCGTGCTCATGACGCCGGGAGCTCCGGGTAGCGCGGGCACCGGGATCGCGAGCTCGGCGACGCCGTCGCGCCCACGCGCACGGACGCGGACCTTCCAGGTGCCGGGCGTCATGATCCAGAGCGAAGCAGTGAACGTTTTCGGATCGCCCGGGTCGCGCACGGCGAGATCCGCGCGTGGGGCGTGGTCTTGCGGTTCGATCGGCACGCCGACGATTTCGATCGCGTCGAGCGTATCCGACGTGGTCCTGAGCGTGGCGCGCGCGAGCCCCGGAACGGTTTCGGGCGGAGCGACCGCGACGGACAACGGGTAGGGGCCCGCACTCCCTTCGTAGACGATGTCCGGACTGCCGATGTGCGCGCGGGCGTCGCTCATGACCGCGAAGGTGCTCGCGCACAGACAGAGGAACAGCGTGGCCGGGCGCATCGTCAGCGCTGCAACTTGCGCAGCCACTCGCCTGCGGCGATGCCGAGTGAAGTCGTGACGACCGCCAGCACGAGCGAAAGGCCGAGGCCCAACCAGAATTGGAGGGCGGACGCCTCGGTCGCGTAGAAGAGCCGTCGCACGGGGAGCGAGCCCGCCGCCTGAAAGAACGCGAACTCGTTGCCGACGAAGAAGCGATTGTCCGCCCAGGGGGTTTGGAGGAAGCTCGCGAACGGCCACTGCAAGGCCGCGAAGAGCAGTAGAAATGCCGAACCTTCGAGCCCGGCCCGCACCCAGAGGGAACGCTCGGCGAGACGGGGGCGGAGCCAGTCGAGGGCCAGCGCCGGCGGCAGCACGAGGATCGGGAAGGGCGGCGGCACGAAATGGTCGACCGGATGAAACACCGGCCCGAGCCGGGGCGCCGTGGAGAACGACGGCAACACGGCGATCGCGAGCCACGTGCAGACGGTGTAGACGAGGGCGGTCGCGCTCGCGCCGTACGGGAGCCGGGAAGCTCGGCTCACCGCGCTCAAAATCCCGGGCACCGTGAGCGCAACGACGCAGTAGAAGCGCGCGCCGTGCATGAGGTAGACGAACATCTGCTCGAGGAAGCCGGCGAGCACCAGCGTGAGCCAAACGCCTCCCATGTAGGCGATGACGGCCCGAGCTCGGGTAGCCCGCTCGGGAACCGTGTTGGCACGAGACACCGCGAGCAGCAGCCCGCCCCCGGCTACACCGAGCATGCCGGTGAAGATCGCCATGTGCGGCAGGCTCTGGATCAGGATGTCGAGGCCGTAGGCGCCGTGCCACCAGTCGTCGAAAATGCCGGCGGTGAGCATCGTGACGCCGCCCCAACCGGTGACGAACGCGCCGAGCGGACCGCGCAGGCCGAACACGCCGACTCCGTCGGAGACTCCCGCGACGTCCGTCGTCGCCCGCAGCACGGCGAAGGCCGACGTGAAGCAAGCGAGGACGGCACCGAAATAGAGTACGCAGTGCGGCGGCGTGAAGAACGTGTCGCGCCCGACCGAGCGGTGCCAGGAAAAATCCCAGAACGCGGCCACGAGGATCGCGGTCATCGCGACCACCGCGCACGGCACGAGCCAGGTCGAGGACCTTGCGGCGGGACCGGCGCCGGCGAGGTCTGCCGGCGCCGCCGTCGAAGTCATGCCCGGGACGCTAAGCTGTGCGGTTTCAGTGCGTCAATCGGGCGGAGCGTTCGAGCGATCGCCAGGAGGCGCGCCGAAGATCGGCTGGATCGGCATCCGGCCGTTCGCTAGACTCGCGCGGATGCATTCGGCGTGGTCTCGCGGCGTACTCGCGGCAGCGGCGTGGTGCGGGGTCGCGTGCAGCAAGCCGAGCGCGGCGCCGCCGGCCGGCACCCGCAGCACGGCTTCGAGCGCGCCGCTCGCGGCCCTCGCGGCCGTCGTTTCGTCGAGTCAGCGCGCCGCGCGAAAAGCGCCCGCCGATCTGAAGATGCCGCCGCTCTCGCCGCCGGAGGACGCGCGCACGGCACCCAACGGCTTGCGCTGGAAGCTGTTGAACGAAGGCGACGGTCAAAGCGTCCGACAGGACGACGCGATCAAGGCGGACTTCAGCGTCTGGGGAGAGAACGGTCAGCTGGCGTTCACGACCTATCGGGGCTCCGGTCCGGGCGGGTTCAGCGCCGGCACGTTGCGAGAGGACGTGTTCGAGGAAATCCGCAAGGTGAGCCCCGGAGGCAAGGCCTGGTTCTGGTTTCCCGCCGAGCTCGTCCGCTCCATCGCCCGGCTTCATCCATCGTTCCCATTTCCCAAGACGGCGCTGGTCCTCGAGTACGAGCCCGTCACGACCGAGCACCGCGGACCACCCAAGGTATTCGGTGCAGCCGAGGGGCCGAGCGGAAACACCCCGGATGCGGCAGGCCCACCGCCCACGGCTCTGACCGCAGGTGGGCTGCGCTACGTGGTCCAGTCGCCCGGGAGCGGTGCGAACAAGCCGTCACCAAGCTCCAAGCTCCATCTGCGGCTCACCCTCTGGCCGGTGACGGGGCTCGTCGTCGGCCGTCCGTCGATCGCTAGTCAAGAGAGCGCGACGACCCTGGCGCGTGCACCGGCGGGCCTCGGGCGCATCCTGCAAACGATGGCCGAAGGCGCGACGGTGAGGGTATGGCTCCCCCCTGGCAAGGCCAGTCAGGTTGCGCCGATCGACAAAGACCGGGAAGGGGTGCTCGACCTCACGCTGGAGAGGATCGAATAGCCCGTCCGCGCCGGCTCGAGCCGCCGAACACGCGGATCGCCGGCGTGCCGATGTTGTTGGGCGCGCTCGGGGCGCTCGGGCAGCCGGGGATCGATCTTTCGCCGTGTTACTTCGCCGCGGAAGTCGCGCTCGCGTACCTGGTGCTCGGCGAACGCCGGCTCGGGCGCGTCGCGATCATCGGTATCTTCTGGGGACTCGGTCTGTTCTCGGTGATCTCGCTCGGGACGCTGAGCTGGGGGGCGCGCGTTCCGGTGTCGCTCACGCTGATCGGCGTCGCGCTGTATTCACTTCCGCTCGCCCTCTGGGCGTCGGCGGCCGCGCGCTTCGGCCGCGTCCTCGCGTTCGCGGCAACCGTGGCGGCGTGGTCGCTGTGGCTGGACTTCGGTGATTGGCTCGGATTCCCGCTGAAGCAGAGCGCGTTCAGCTTGGTGGTCACGGCGCCGCAGCTCGCCGGGGGCGTGCGGCTCGTCGGTGCCAACGTGTTTTCGGCCATCCTGACGGCGACCGCGCTCGGCGTCGCCCAGTCCCTCGCGAGCGATCGCGGGCGGGCCTCGGAAACTCGAGCCATCGGCGCGCTGCCCGCGCTCGCCGCCGGCTTCTCGAGCGTCGCGTTGCTCGCGTTGCTCGCGCACGTGACGGCGGGTCCGTCCGGGCGCGCGCTGCGCGTCGGCGTGCCGCAGATCGACACGGGCAGCACCTACTACTCCGCGCGCCTGCTCCGGCCGGAGCTCGTGACGGCCTTCGATCAGGGCGTCGCCCGGCTGCTCGACGAGCTCGACGACGTCGAGCTCATCGCGATGACCGAGGCCTTCGACGGTCGCTTCAGCTTGACGCTGCCGGGCCTGAGAAAAACCTGGGAGGACCGCGCTCGGGCCCGCGCTCAGCCGCTCCTGCTCAGCTCGTTCACCGTCGAAGAGCGCGGCTGGAAGGGCAACGCCGTCGCGGGCATCGACGCTCGCGGACGCATCACGGGCGTGCATCGCAAGGTGGACCTCGCGCTCGAGGGCGAAAAGATGCTCGCCGCGGGCACGGACTACGAGGTGTTTCGGCTCGCACCCGACCTCGTCGTGGGCGTGCCGATCTGTCTCGAATCCGCGCTGCGGAACGCGCCCCACGCCATGACGCGACTCGGGGCGAACCTGCTCGTCGTCAGCACGAGCGACGTCACCTTCGGCAGCAACGTCACCGGCTTCGAGCACCTCGCGACGACGCAGCTCCGCGCGCTCGAGGTCGGGCGCGCGGTCGTATGGGCGAGCAACGGAGGCCCTTCCGGCGTGATCGATCGCTGGGGTGCGTTCGAACCGGCCGCGCCGTTTCGCGAGCGGGCCGCAGCGCGCATGAGCGCCGCGCTCGAGAGCGACACGACGTTTTACCTGCGCTACTCGAGCGCGGTAAGCCTCGTCGCCGCGCTCGCGCTCTTGGGTGCCGGCGCGCTGGCGCGTAGGACGGCACCGGTGGTGGTCGCGCCGGCCTCGCTGCTCGGCGCGTCGTGGTTCGAAGCGCGCCGCCGCACGAGTGTGCTCGGGCTGCTCGCGGCGTGCGGCGCGCTCGCGCTGGCGTGCCTGAGCCCCGCGCTCGTCGAAGCTTCACGCGGGCGGGTGGCGCGAGCGGGCGCCGCCGTCATCGAGACGTTCGCGAGCCCGAAGACCTACGTTCCGCCGGACGC
>DASXWF010000976.1:0-8230 GCA_036503835.1 Polyangiaceae bacterium
GGCGAAGCCGGCTCGAAGCAGCTCCCGGCCGAAGCTGGCAACCCGACCTCGAGCATCTCCGAGCTCTCGCGCCGTCCGTCGGACAGCGGGTGCGCGTGCACGCTTCTGGGCCGACGCACCGAGCCGCGCGGCGTCTGGGCATTTCTCGCGCTCATCCTCGGAGCGGGACTGAGGCGGACGCCGTGGCGTTCGTCCCGCGTGTCTTCCATCGGGTCGGCCGAATCAAACTGACCCACTACGCGATTAGTTTACATAATGTATCTTATGCGATCTACCAGCACCCCGAAACCCAGGGAAAGCCGGGCGATCGCGGCGAGCTTCCGGATCGCGGCGGTATCCCTTTCGAGTATCCCGTTTGGTCGGAAGCCGAGCCTAGGATGCGCCCGTGCCGCGCCCTTCCGTGAAGCTCAGCAAGGAGCTCGCTCGTTCGATTCGTAAGGGCCACCCGTGGGTCTATCGGGACGCCGTCGCGGGCGCGCCGAAGTTCGACGACGGCACGCTCGTGGATGTCCGCGGCAAGGACAATCGCTGGCTCGCCACGGGATTCTGGGATGGGTCGTCGCCAATCGCCGTGCGGGTGCTCTCGCGGGAGCGGTTCGAAGAGATCGAGCCGCTCTTGCGCGCGCGGCTCGATGCTGCCCTCGAGCGGCGGCTGGCGCGCCTGGACCGGACGCGCACGACGGCGTTTCGCTGGGTGCACGGCGAAGCGGATGAGCTGCCGGGGGTTCACGTGGACGTGTACGGCGAGGTCGCGATGCTGCGCTTCGACGGCGCCGGCGCGCGCGCCGCTTATCGAAGTCTCGCAGGGGAACTCGCGCGAACGAAGGCGTGGCCGATCGCCCGCGCGCTCGATCGCGAGTCGCGGAGCGCCGCCGGAACGATCGAGGTGCTGGAAAATGGGCTCAGGTTTCTGGTCGATCTCGCGCACGGGCAAAAAGGCGGGCTATTCCTCGATCAGCGCGAGAATCGGGCCGAGGTCGAAGCTCGCTCCAGCGGGCGCCGCGTGCTGAATCTGTTCGGGTATACGGGCGCGTTTTCGCTGTATGCGGCGCGGGGCGGCGCGCTGCGCACGGATACGGTGGACCAGGCGAAGCCGGCGATCGCGGCGGCACGGCGCAATTTCGAGCTGAACGGGTTCGCGACGGACGCGGACCACGCCGGGTTCCACGCGCGCGATGCGTTCGAGTTTTTGGACGAGGCGAAACGCAAGCGGAAGGCCTGGGATCTCGTGATCTGTGATCCGCCGAGCTTCGCGAAGAGTCGCTCCTCCCTGCCCTCGGCGCGCAAGGCCTACCGGCGACTGTTCGCGCTGGCGGCCGCGGTGGTCACGCCGGGAGGGATTTTTTGCCCGGCCTCATGCTCGAGTCACTTTTCGAGGCAGGAGTTCTCGGCCGCCGTGAAGGACGCGGTCGCGACGCTCGGGCGGCGCTTCGAGCTCGAGCGGCTGGCGGGCGCGGGCTTCGACCACCCCGTGATTCCGGCGTTTCCGGAGGGCGACTATTTGAAGTTCGCGCTCGGGAAATTGCGCTGAAAGCGCGGATCAGAGCGCGATTCTGTTCGGTTCCGTGATGACGAGTCCGGGCGGTGCGACGCGCACCGAGAGCAGCGTGCCGCCGTTCGTGAGCACGAAGGCGCGCGTGCCCGCCGCCGCCGGGGTCATGGAGGAACCGTCGGGCATGTGGATGCCGTCGATGAGCTCGCCGCCGATCGGAGAGAGCAGGAACAGGCCGAGTCGCGTGGTGGAGACGAGGAGCGCGCCCTCGATGGGAACCGGCGCCGAGACGCCGCCGCTCGGGAGCGCTCGCCGCCAGACTTCGGTGCCGGTTTCGGGATCGAGCGCCCAGAGGCCGGAGGTGCCGCTCGCGGCGAGCAGGAGCTTGCGGGCTGCGTGTCCGGCAGGCTTGCCTTCGCCAGGGCGTGCCGGGTGCGCGGGCTGGGACCAGACGACGACGTCGGAAACGCCGAGCACGCCGGGATTGGACCAGACCTGCGTGCCGGTTTCCGCGTCGAGCGCGAAGACGCCGCCCGCGTAGCTCGCCACGTAAACGACGGGGCCGGCGTGGATCGTGTCCGGAACCGGCGTCGTGTCGACGTCGAGGTAGGTCGGCGCTTCGCCCGTCTGGGCTTCGACCTCCGCCGCGAGGTCGACCGGGGCCCAGCGCTCGACGCCCGTGAGCGGGTCGAAGGCGGCGACCGTGCCGTCGCTGAATCCGGAGTAGATCTTGCCGCGGAACACGGACACTCCCGCGTGGCCGGCGACCTCCATCCCCGTCGCCGGCGTACGGTGCTGGTGCCAGCGCAGCTTGCCGGTGTTGGGCTCGAGCGCGAGCACGGTGTCGTTGGCGTTCGTCGCGTAGAGCAGGCCGCCGCTCAGGACGGGACGGCGCGCGACTTCCGCGTTCGTCATGAAGCGCCAGAGCAACTTGCCGTTGCTGGCCGCGACCTTGTAGAGGGCCCCGTCGTTCGAGCCGAAGTAGACGACGTCTTCGCCCGGTTCGTAGAGCGGCGCGCACTGCACGAAACCGAGGGTTTCGAAGCGCCAGAGCACGGTTCCGTCTTCGGCGCGCACGGCGTAGAGGCCGTGATCGCTCGAGCCGACGAACACGCGCTGGCCGCGCAGGTCGAGCTCGGCCTGGCCGCGCTCGTACGGCTCGCCCGAGATGCGCGACGGCGCGAGCACCCGGCGGTCGTAGAGCACCGTCAGCGCGCCGTTCGGACGTTGGATGAACGGCGGCTGATCGGGATGGGCGCCGGAGCGCATGTCCGCGCAACCGGCGAACGCCACGATGCCGAGAAGCCCCAGGCGGCGCGCGAGGGAGCCGAACATCACTTCGAGCTCGCGGGAGCCGGCGCGGGCGCGGGAGCCGGCTCGCCCGAAGGCAGCTCGGCCGGCATCTTGTCCTGGAGCTGCTTCAGGAGCTCCTTCAACTTCTCTTGGGAGGCGGGGTCGCCCTTGCCGTCCGCCTGCTGGGTGAGCTTCTCGATTTGCTCGGGCGTGAGCTTGCCGGGCGCCGCCTGCGCGGAGCTCGGGTCGATGGCCGCGAGCAGGCTCTTGGCGGCGGCCTCGACGTAACCGGGCGGCGACGGCATCTCGCCTTTCGACGCGTCCGTCTTCTTGGCGACCTTCTCGATGGCCTTCTTCAAGAGGTCCTGGGCCTGCTGCCGATCGCCCTTCTGAAACGCGACACGCGCCTGGTGATAGAGGCCGAGGCCGGAGAATCCCGCGTTTTCCAGGTTACCGAGCTCCCGGAACGCCTTGAGGGCGCCTTCCGTGTTGCCGAGCGCTTCCTCGGACATGCCGATGCCCTCGATCGTCCGGCCCTTCACGTCGGCGTCCTCGGCGGCGAGGCTCGAGTCGCGAACGGCGCGGTACTCGCCGAGGGCCTCCTTGTATTTTTTCTGATCGAAATAGACGCCGGCCAGACCGAGGCGGGCGAGCAACTTCGTGGTCGCGCTCCCGCTGACCGCGCCGTACGCGGAGGCCGCGGCCGCGAGACGATCGGCGTCCTTGGCGAAGTGCTGGCGGGTGTCGGCGAGCAGCGTGCGCGGATCGGGCTCGCCCGTGTCCTCGTCGCCGACGCGCGCGTTCTCGGCGCCGACGGCGTTCATCAGCGAATCGGTGGCAGCGCCGTCGCCCTTCCGCTTCTGGTGCGTGTAGATCTGCCAGCCGATGCCGCCGGCGACGCCGAGCACGACCACCCACTGAATGACGTTGATGTTGCGCTTGAGCCAGCCGGCGGCGACGTGCGTGCCGCGGGCGAGCGCATCGTCCATCATCTCGCTGGCGTCGAGACCGGCGGCCGTCGCGGGACGTCGCTCACCCTGGCGGCGCTGGCGGCGCTTCTCGGCGGCTTCCTCGCGAATGCGCTGGTTGCGATCGCGAATGGTCTCGAGCCCCTCGCCTTCGGCGCGCGCCTTCTTCTTCTTCGGCTTCGCGCTGGCCGCCTTCGGGGCCTCGTCGTCGGCGGGCGTCTTTTCTTGGTCTTCGGACACGGGCCGCGTCTATACCACAAGGTTTCCTGGGCTCAGGGACCCTGCTTTTGTCCCGCATTCCAGGGCTCCGGCGCGGGTGGAGGCAGCTCGTCGGCGAGCGGGACGCAGGCGATTGCCTCCAGCGTCACGCCCGTGCTCGCGTACACGACGATCTCGACGCTGCCGCCCGGCCGGAGGCCGAGGGACGCCGGGGCCACGGCCGAGAGCTCGACCGGCGTGTCGGAGCGAGGCACCTCGATGCGCAGCGCCCGCGCCTCGTCGAGCCGGGGCACCCCGCGCTGGCGCTTGGGCTTGCCCTCGCGATCGAAGCGGACGAGGTGCGCGCCCGAGCTCACGACCACCTCGCCCTGTCCGGCGCTCCTGGCTCGCACGAGGACGCGCACGCCCTTGCCGTTCCCGCCCGGCGGGACGACGAGCTCGACCGCCTGACCGAGCTCCGCATGACGGCCGAGCCGCGCGAGCTCACTCCCCTTCGGCCCTCCGACGTACTCGAGGATCTTGGCGCGCGTGGCCAGGCCGAGCCCCGAGGGCAGCGGATCGGGCACGCCGAGGAACCTGCGGAACGGAGCGGCGAGCTCCTCCTTCGCGCCCAGATCGACGAGCGCTTCGGCGAGCGCGACCCGAGTGCTCTGCAGGCGCTCTTCGGAGAAGGCGCGCAGCAGCGGGCCGCGCGCCGATTCTTCGCCGATGCGCGCGAGCGTGCGCGCGATGTACGGGCGCAGCCGCACGTCGCCGAGCGACTGCAGGAGCGGCCAGAGCGCGTCCTCCACCTTGAGCTCCCCGAGCACCGTGAGGATCTGGCGCGAGCGCTCGAAGTCGCGCCCCGCCGCGTCTTTCCACCACTCCACGAGCACCGCCTCGCCGCGCCGATCGCCGGCTTCCGCGAGCGCGAGCGCCGCCAGCCGGCGAAAGCGCTGATCGCCGCCGTCGAGCAGCTCGGCCACGAACGGCGCGCCCTGCCCGAGCCGCGTGAGCGCGAGCGCCGTCCAGGCGCGCGTCTCCGCGTCTTCCTCGCGGCCGAGCGAGAGCCGGAGCGCCGCGGCGGACTCCGGGCGCTTGAGCTCGAACAACATCTCGGCTGCTTTGCGGCGCACGGCGAGGTCGGCGTCGTCGAGCAGCTCGCCGAGCTCGGGGGCGGTCTCGCCGTCGCCGGCCAGAGCGCGCCGGATCGCCGCCAGCCAGCCCTTGCCCTCGGCCCGCAACCCGCCGAGCTCGTAGCGGCCGTGCGACGCGGAGAGCTCGCGCAGGCGCGCTTTCAAGGCCTCGCGCTCGCCCGCTTGGGTGCCCGAGAGATCGCGCTTTTGTCCGGGATCGGCAGCGATGTCGAAGAGCTGGCAGGCGCCGAGCCGGCGCGCGCAGACGAGGCGCAGCGAGCCGCTCGCGAGCAGCGCTTGCTCGTCGGTCTCCGCGTACGCGAACCCGGCCGTATCGCTCGCCCGCCCGCTCAGCAGCGGCCCGAGATCGCGCCCGCGCAGGCGCGGCGGGCGCGGGATGTCCAGCGCGCCGAGCACCGTCGGCAGGAGATCGACGAGCTCGACCGGCTCCTTCACGACCCGCGCGGCGATCGCTCCGGGCGCCCAGGCGACGAGCGGCACCCTCACCTGCTCTTCGTAGACGCTGGTTCCGTGGTAGCGGCCGCCGTGATCGCCGAATTCCTCGCCGTGGTCCGCCGTGACGAAGACGGCCGCGCGCGGGCGCGCCGCCACGAACGCCTTCACGATGCGGCCGAGCGTGGCGTCCGCGGCCGCGACCTCGGCGTCGTAGCGGTCGATGTCCCGGTCGCCGAAGGCGTGCTCGGGGTGGGCCTCGTACGGCTCGTGCGGTCCGAACAGGTGCACCCAGGCGAACAGTCGCCGATCCGGAGGCGCCGCCCCGAGGTAGCTCTCGACCTGCGCGACGCGCCGGTCCCCTTCGGCGAACTCGACCCAGCGGTACTCGAAGTCGAGCGCGCTCCCGCTGAAGCGCTCGAAGCGCGCACCGTCGATGAAGAAAACGGCGGGCGGATAGAAGGCCGCCGTCCGGTAGCCGTAGGTGCGCAAGAGACCCGCCCAGGTGTCGGAGTCACCGGCCATGCCCTGTAAGAGCAGCGGCCGCATGTACTTACCCGTCATCAGCGACGTGATGGCGTACGAGGTGTGCGGCGTGGGCGTGTAGGCGTACTGAAAGCGCGTTCCTTCGCGGGCGAGGCGATCGAGCGTCGGCGTGGTGGGCCGCGCGTAGCCGTAGGCGCCGACGTGATCGGCCCGCAGCGCGTCGATCGTGACGAGCAGGATGTCCCGCCCGCCGAGATCGAGCGTGCGCTCCCGGCGGACCGCGGCTCCGGGCTCGAAGCAGGAGGCCGGATCGCGGCACGGCTCGTCCTCCCAGGGCGGCGGCGGTGCCACGCGGGCGGCGAGCTCGACCGCCTGAGCGCCGATCGGCGCCGCTTCGAGCAGGAGCAGCCGGAAGTTATCGAAGTGCGCGAGGCGCCGCGCGCTCGCCGGCACCGCGCAGGCGAGCGCCGCGCCGAAGACCGGAACGAGCGCCCAGGCAGGGTCCATCCGGCGCGGACCCGGCGGAAGCAGCGCGAGCAGCGCGAGCGGTCCGAGCGTCAGGGCCAGCGCCGCGAGCCCGAGGTGGAACGCAGGGTAGAGCCGCACCAGCACGACCTGGTTCACGACCTCGACGACCAGCACCCCCAGCGCGAACAGCCCCGCCACGACCCGCGGGCGGGCGGCCAGCGCACGCCGGAGCGGAACGCCGGCGTAAAAGCCGCCCCCCGCCGCGCACACCGCGAGCAGCAGCGCAAAGCCGAAGCGCGCGCCAAAACTCGCCAGGTGCCGGCCCCCGCCGACCCCCCAGCCGACCGCAAAGGCAAAGCCGGCGACGAGCGCAACGAACCCCGCGCGCGCCGCGATGCGCTCGCTCCGCACGAGCCAATCGAACGACCAGGCAAGCGCCCCGAACGGCAGGGCCGCCGCGAGCAGCGTGGGCGAAAGCCACAGGAGGCCCGTCTCGCCCTCCCAGATGCTGGCCACGCGGCGATGCTGGACCGCGAGCACGATCAGAACCTCCGCCAAGGCGAGGCCTTGGGCGGCGAGCACCGAGAGAGCAAAACGTCGGATCAAAGCGGGGCGAGAGTCTCTGGCTCGAGGCGCCGGCGTCCCCCCGCCGGCGAATCAGCGAAAGTCGATGGTGCCGATTTCGTAGCGGCGCGTGCCGGAAGGCAGCTGAACGACGACCTCGTCGCCCACGCTCTTGCCGATGAGGGCGCGCGCGAGCGGAGCGGAAATCGAGATCAGGCCCTGGTTCACGTCGGCCTCGTCGGCGCCGACGATCTGGTACTTCGTCTCCTCGTCGGTATCGAGGTTGGTCACGGTGACGGTCGCGCCGAAGCGCACGCGATCCCCGCTCAGCTTGAGCGGATCGATGACCTCGGCGCGCGAAAGCTTGTCCTCGATGTCCTTGATGCGCGCCTCGACCAGGCCCTGGCGTTCCTTGGCGGCGTGGTACTCCGCGTTCTCGCTCAGGTCCCCGTGCTCCCGCGCGATGCCGATGTCGCGCGAGATCTTCGGTCGCTCTTCCTTGAGGCGCACGAGCTCGTCGCGCAGCTTCTGGGCGCCGTTCGGGGTCATCGGAACCTTGTCGGGCATGGCGGCGAGGGCCTTTACTTACCCCCGCTCTCGCCTCGCCGGCCAGAAAATCTGGGTGATGCCGCGAAGGCAGCGCGTTTTTCTCGAGTTTCCCGGGACCGGCGGGGAAAGCCAGCGCGGCTCGTGGGGGTTGCGCTGGCGGGCGTGACGAGGCAGGGTCGTCGATCGTGAAACTCAGGGCATTCTTGGTGGTGGGTCTGGCAGGAGTCCTCTCTGCGAGCGCTTGCGGCGGCGAGAGCGACAATTCGGACGACGACGACACCGGTGGCAAGGCCGGCGCGGGCGCCGGAGGCAGCGGCAAGGGCGGAGCCACGGCCGGCGGTAGCGCGGGGACCAGCGCAGGCAGCGGCGGGAAGGCCGGCAGCGCCGGAAAGGGCGGAACTGCCAACGGCGGCACGGCCGGACGAGGCACCTCCGGCGGTACCTCGGGAGAAAGCGGAAGCGGAGCGGAAGGCGGCGCCGAGGGCGGCGCGCCGGACCCCGGTGGCGCGGGCGGCGAGGCGGGCACGGCGGGCGCGAACGAAGGGGGCGAGAATGCGGGCGGCTCGGCGGGCTCGAGCGGCGGGGCAGGTTCCTCGGGAACGGCAGGAACCAGCGGCTCGGCG
>DASXWF010000977.1:0-4255 GCA_036503835.1 Polyangiaceae bacterium
TGGCGTGCGGAGGCGTTCGCAAGTAAACTATCCGTTCCCATGGCCGACAGCAGGAACCCCGACTCCGTTGCCCCGCCCGCGCAGATCCCGTCCGAGGCGCCTCCGCCGCCCCCCTCCGCCGCATCGCCCTTCAACCGCGCCTTCCCGCGTTCGCGCTCCGAGAAGCAGCCGCGCCAGACCTCCGGCCGCATCCTTCCGCCGGCTCCCGCGTGGATGGCCAAGCCGCTGAAGCCCCCGATGGCCAAGCCGGCCCGCCCGAAGTCGGAAGAGTGAGCGTCCGGCCGGTCGAGCCCCGCTCACCGGAACCGTCCCGCCCTAAAACACGAGACCTGATGAGCGCCTTCGCGGTGCGCTGCGCAGCTTCGTCTAGGGTTCGCCGGCGCTCGCTGCGGCGAATCGGGTAACCGGGGTCTCGCCCGCGTCCACCAGCTCCGCGACCAGGAGCGTATTGCCCACGAGCGCCTTGTACTCCTGGTACCGCTCCGCGAGTGACTCCCAGAGCGCGAAGCCGTGCACGTTGTAGCGCACGGCCTGCACCCACCCCGCGACGAACGGATCCACCTCCGGCCCGAAGCTCGGAAGGCTGGCGACGAGCCAATCGAACGCAGCGACCTCGGCGTTGTGGATCTGCACCAGCTTGCCGAACGCCGCCTCGAGGCGCAGCCCCGCCGTCTCGGCGAGAACGATCGCGAGGTTCAACCAGCGATTCTTGATGTCCTTGGCGACCCCGCCGAGATCGTTCCCGAGCCCCACCAGGCGCGAGGCGATGCGCTTGAGCTCGCGGACACTCGCGTGCTCGTGAAAAGCGTCCGGCAGCTCGATCCCCTCGGTCAGCTCGATCAAATGAAACGTCGGGTACATCCCGATGCTGACCGTGCGGCACTCGAACAACTCCTCGAACCCGGGCACGCGCCCTTCCTCGCGGAAGCGCCGCGCCATCGCCGTCTCGATCTTCGCGTTCTCGAGCCACTCTCGCATCGTGACCGCGACCCGCGCCACCCACTCCGAGCTCCCGAGCCTCCGCAGGCGCTCGCCGAGATCGGCCCAGGCTTCGACGTAGCGATTCGCGGGCTTCGCCGCGAGGTCACCGGCGAGCGCCGCCACGACCGCCTCGATCCCGAAACTCTCGTCGTCCTCCACCTCGACGTCGTCCCAGAAGAGCCACAGCGAGATGTATTGCGTCACGAGCAGCGCCGTAGCGAACGGCGCCGTCGGCAGCGAATACCCGCCGTACATCCCGCAGTCGAACTTCCGGAGCTTCTCTCGCTCGCGCTCGCTCCCGCCGATCCCGTACTCGTTGAGCCACGCGACGGTATCGCGATCGATGGCGCTCAGGTAGCGATTCCCGACCGGATCCGGCCGCCAGCTTCGCGGGAAGCGCAGGCGGTACGCAGCCGGTGCCACGGCTTGCTTCCACGAGGGCTCGAGCGCCGAAACGATCGTGACTTCGCCGTGCATGAAGGCTTCGACACTACCGACTCGAGCGCGAACCGAAATAGTATGACCGCACTAACTGAGCCCGCGGCTCAGCGCAGCGCCGCGACACCTGCAGCGGCGAGAAACCTCGACCAGGCGCCGCGCTGTCGCCGCGGCGGGCGCGGGAGCTCGAGCTCGGGCGAACCGTTCATCGCGAACGCGAGCTCCGCGCGCGTCGTCACGTCCGCCTTCCGGAACACCGAGGCCAGCTGATTGCGGACGGTATGGGGCGAGACCCTCAGCAACTCGGCCACGTCCGGGTTCGAGAACCCGCGCGCAGCCAGCCGCGCCACTTCCACTTCCCGCGGCGACAGCCCCCACGTCCCCCGCCACCAATCCTCCGTGCGCGCCGCCGAACCTTCGCCGATCAACAGCGCCTGCGCCAGCTTCACGCAGGGGCCCAGCCGCCCGAGCAGCTGCGTCTCGCGCCCGGCGAAGCGCCGCGCGGGTCCCGTGCGCGCCAGGTGAAACCCGAAACACCCCGAAGCGCGACTGCCAGACGTTCGTCACGAACGACGACACCCCGTGCGGAGCTAGAAGCTCCCGATAGACCGTCAACTCCTGCCGCCGCCGTCGCACCAACACATCCGTGTCGACCGCCCAATCGAGCCCCGAAAATCCCGCCACCTCGTGCGGCGAGAGCTCGCTCATGTACGCCGTGAACCGCTCCCGCAAGCAGTCCTCCGCGTAGCCCAGCCCGGTCGTGTGCCGCACCACGCCGTCGGTTCCCGTCCACACCGAACACGCCAGCTCGAACCCCAGGCGGGGACGCACGTCGTCGAGCCAGGTTCGCTCGAACCCGCGCAGATCGTGCGCGGCGAGCGCGAGCTCGGCAATCAGACCCATCTCGCGTGCAGCAACGTCCATGATCAGCGAGCCCTCGGCGCCACGTCACCCCCTTGGGTACAGCGGATCGCCCGACGTGCCAATGTGAGGAAGTTTCACGCCCTCGACCGCATGTCGTCCTGGTCACGCATCCCGTCCAGCGCCCGTCGCCCTGCGGCGAAACACGACTACCTCGCCCGGACGGCTGCGTTCGAAGCGGGGGTGGACTCCAGCCGGTCGCGCGGGTGAAGTCCCGGCGCCATGCACCCGCTCGAGCGTCTTTTCTCGCACGCGCGCGCCTACCGCAAGGACGCGCTGTGGGCGACCACGTTCTCGGTCCTGAACAAGCTCTTCGACGTGCTGCCGGAGGTCCTGATCGGAGTCGCGGTCGACGTGGTCGTGAACCGCAAGGCCTCGTTTCTGAGCCGCTTCGGGCTGATCGAGCCGACGGCGCAGCTCACCGCCCTCGCCGTCATCACGGTCTTCGTGTGGGTGTTCGAGTCGACCTTCGAGTACCTGTACGCCGTACGCTGGCGGAACCTCGCGCAGAACCTGCAGCACGACCTGCGCATGGCGAGCTACGCGCACGTCCAGAAGCTCGAGCTCTCGTGGTTCGAGCGCACGCGCACCGGCACGTTGATGAGCGTCCTCAACGACGACATCAACCAGATGGAGCGCTTCCTGAACGGCGGCGCGAACGATCTGATCCAGGTCGTCACCGGCACCGCGCTCGTCGGAGCCGTCTTCTTCACCCTGACGACGAAGATCGCCTTCCTCGCCCTCGTCCCGATTCCGCTCATCATCTACGGCGCGTTCTGGTTCCAGGCGCGCCTCGCGCCGCGCTACGCGACCGTGCGTGAAGCGGCCGGCACCCTGAACGCTCGCCTCAACAACAACCTCCTCGGCGTCGCCACCATCAAGGCCTACGCCGCCGAAGACCACGAAGTCGAGCGCATCCGCCGGAGCTCGGACGACTACCGCCAGGCCAACGCCTTCGCGATCCGCTTCTCCGCGGCCATCACGCCCGTCATCCGCATGGCCATCCTCGGGGGCTTCACCGTCACCCTGCTCTACGGCGGGCACCTCGCGCTGCGCGGCGAGATCGGCGTCGGCAGCTACTCCGTCCTCGTCTACCTCACCCAGCGCCTACTCTGGCCCATGACCCGCCTCGCCGACATGTCCGACCTCTACCAGCGCTCCATGGCCTCGGTGGCGCGCGTCATCGACCTCCTCGAAACCCCAGTGACCATCGGTTATGCCGGCCGTCCCCTCGCCCCCGCCGGAGTCTCCGGCGAAATCCGTTTCGAGCACGTCGACTTCGCCTACGCGGACGCCCCTACCCTCGAAAACATCTCCCTCACCATCCGCGCCGGTGAAACCGTCGCGTTCGTCGGCGGAACCGGCGGCGGCAAGAGCACCCTCGTCAAGCTCCTCCTCCGCTTCTACGAACCCACCCGCGGCACCATCCGCCTCGACGGCGCCCCGATCTCCGAGCTCGAGCTCCAAGACCTCCGCCGCTCCATCGGCTACGTCGCGCAGGACGCCTTCCTCGCCGACGCCACCGCCGCGGAAAACATCGGCTACGGCATCACCAACGTCGCGCGCGCCGAAATCGTCGCCGCCGCCGTCGCCGCCGAAGCCGACGAATTCATCTCCGCCCTACCCGAAGGCTACGACACCCAAGTCGGCGAGCGCGGCCAAAAACTCTCCGGCGGCCAGCGCCAGCGCATCGCCCTCGCGCGCGCCATCGTCCGAAACCCGCGCATCCTCATCCTCGACGAAGCGACCAGCGCCGTCGACAACGAAACCGAAGCGGCGATCGTTCGCTCCCTCGATCGCATCGCCGTCGGCCGCACCACCATCCTCATCGCCCACCGCCTCTCGACGGTCCGCCGTGCCCACCGCATCCACGTCCTCGAGGCGGGTCGCATCATCGAATCGGGCACCCACGCGG
>DASXWF010000978.1:0-2153 GCA_036503835.1 Polyangiaceae bacterium
TGTCGTAGCCGAGGCCGGCCGCCGCGGCGTTGGCGGCCGCGAAGGCGGCGGGCGCGCGATCGACCGCGCTCGAGTCGTAGCCGAAAACCGCGCTGACCGGTAGGGTCACGAGCTGCGAGCGGGCTGCGTTGCTGCCGATGAGCAGCGCGCCGTCCGGGCTCAGCCAGAGCGAGTGGTGGGTGAGCGGGATTTCGGGGTAGTAGCCGCTCGCTACCGTCCGTGACGTGTAGCCGCCGAGCGGCGTGCCTTCGAACAACAAGAGGTTCTGTCCGGAGCAGACGTTGGTGGCGCGATTCAGGAGCACGCGCGTGCCGTCGGGCGTGGCGCTGAAGAAGAGGTCGTGGATGGCCGACTCGCGCGGCCTTTCCAGCCGCGCTGCTCACGGCGACGATGCGTGTGGGCGCGTGTCGCACGTTTCCGTGCACCACCGGGCCGAAGCTCAGCCCGGCGCGGGCGGCGCGTCCGACCGGCTGCCGAGCAGCTTTTGCAGCCGGTCCTTGAGGGCGTTCCGCGTGTACGGCTTCTGCAGGAAGTTCGCCATGTCTTCACTGCTGAAGCGGTCGCGCATCTCTTCCTCGGCGTAGCCGCTGCAAAGCAGGATCTTGAGATCCGGCCGTCGCCGGCGGAGCTCCCCGAGCACCTGATCGCCGCTCAAATCGGGCATGGTCACGTCGAGGACCACGACGCGAATCTCTTCGGCGCGCGCTTCGAACTCGCGAATGGCGTCGCGCCCGCTGGGTGCTTCGAGCACGTCGAACCCCAGATCGCGCAGGAGCAGCTGCGTGACGACGCGCACGCGGGCGTCGTCGTCGACGAGGAGCACGAGCCCCGCGCCCGTCCAGGACGAGGGAGCGTCCGCGGGCGTCGAGGGTGCTCGTTTGTCGGGTCCTTCCGTGTAGGGCAAGAGCACCTTGATGGTGGTGCCCTTGCCCGGCATGGTTCTGAGCACGATGCCGCCGCCGTGCCCGCGCACGATGCCCTGCACCGCCGACAGGCCGAGCCCGCGCCCCGTGAACTTGGTCGTGAAGAAGGGCTCGAACAGGCGTGAGCGCGTCTCTTCGGTCATGCCGGAACCGTCGTCCGTGACCTCCAGGAACGCGTAGGTGCCGGGTGCGAGCGGAGTCGGACCGTACAGATCCTCGATCGCGGGTCCGACCTCTTGCGTGCCCGTACGCACCAGAATGACGCCTTCGTGGTCGCCGAGCGCGTCCGAGGCGTTGGTGATGAGGTTCATGATCACCTGTCGCACCTGCGCGATGTCGGCCTGGACCGCGGGCAGATCCGGCATGAGCTCGTAGCGGACGTGCGCCTTCTTCGAAAGCGACGCGCCGAGTAGATGTCCCATGTCGAGGATCAGCTGCGTCAGCGAGATCGGGCGGACGTCGAAGTGTCCGCGGCCCGAGTAAGCGAGCATCTGGTTGGTGAGCTCGGCGGCGTGCAGCGCCGCGGTGCGGATGTCGCGCACGCGGTCCCAGGCGTTCTTGGTCCCCACCGAGCCCGTCAGCGAGCGCAGCGCGAGCTCCGCGTTCGCGAGCACGCTGACGAGCAGGTTGTTGAAATCGTGCGCGATGCCGCCGGCGAGCACGCCCAGGCTCTCGAGCTTCTGCATCTCCTGCATGCGCCGTTCCAGGTGCTGGCGCTGCTCTTCCGCGCGCTTGCGATCCGTGATGTCGCGGGCGAGGCCGACCGTGCCGATGACGAGGCCGCGCGCGTCCCGGATGGGAGTCTTGAACGTCTCGAACCACTTGACGTCGCCGCCTTCGAGGATCGCCTCCTCCACGAGGAACTTCTCCCCGCTCGCGATCACGCGCTGATCGTCCTGCATGTACTTCTCGGCGTGTTCGAGCGGCCACACGTCGCGATCGGTCTTGCCCAGGATGGCGCTCTTCGGAAACCCACAGGCGCGGGCGAAGGGTTCGTTCACGGCCAGGAACACGCCGCACGGGTTCTTCATCCAGGCCATGTGCGGGATATTGTCCAGCAGGGCCTGAGCCTGGGCCCGCGCGCCGGCCACCTCCTCTTCTGCTGCGGCGAGCTTCTGGAGCGTCTGCTCGAGCTCGGCCGTCCGCGCCCGCAGCGCCGCTACCTCGCGTTCGAGTGCGTCAGTCACGGGCACCTCGCCACCCTGGATCCTCGCAACGGCACCCGAGCGC
>DASXWF010000979.1:0-2918 GCA_036503835.1 Polyangiaceae bacterium
GCGCCTGCTCCGAGTCGCGTCACCGTGCCCGCGGCGGGCGCGAGCGCCGGCGGCGCGGCGGGAACTGCCGCACTCGGAGCCGCCGCACCTGGAACGGGGGTAGGGGCATGCTCTACTCGGCCGTCGGCGTACTGGGTTCGGATCGAAGGGGACGGCGCGCCGTACACATTGCGCGCCGGCGCCGCTCGCCCCCCGTTGCCGCTCCGCGATTGCGAACCCGCGTCCATCGAAAGCGCTCCCGCGCCGTTCGTCTCGGCCTGCAGCGACGCCGCGGACGTCCGGCGCGCTTGCCTCTGGGCAAGCCGCAAGCGCGCTGTCTACTACGATCGGACCGGAACGTTCTGGGAGCTCGAGGTGCAGCAGTATTCCGCGAATCGCGCTGCGGATGCGCTCGACGGTTCAGCGACCTTCCTCGCCAGCTCGCGCGCGCGACCGGAGAAGCTGACCCTCCGCGTCTCCTTCCATGTCGGAACCTCCGTCCCCAGCGTTCCGGCACCGAACATCTGGGGCCCGGCGCGCGAGTTCGCGGAGCTCTGATTTTCCAGGGTAGCCCGTCAGCCCGGGCCGCCGTTCAGCGCGTACAGATCGTCCAGGAGCACGTTGTGGCCGACCATCTTGTTGAAGAAGTCGTTGCCCTCGGGAACGTCGAACTTCACGCCGAACACCGTGCGACCTTCCGGCGTCACCTCGCGAATCACGCCCCCGGTCCCGTAGTTCACGAGGGTGTTGCCGTTCGAGACCCGAATGGCCATGCCCTTGGCGCTCGGCCACTCGGGACCCTTCGTGTACCGAAAGCGCTCGGTCAGGGTCCGGGTTGCGCGATCGATGTCGAACTCCACGAAGCCGTGACGGTACGGTCCGGGGACGGGCTCGTGGGCGCAGCCAGGGGCATGGGTGGATACGAGCAGCGTCCCCTCCGGCGTGCGATTCGGAAAATGCTGAAACGAGAGCGCCCACGCGGCGGGGGGAGCCTCGAGCGGAGGTGCGAACGCGTAGCTTCCGCGAGCGCTGCCGTACTGCCCGACGAGCGCCCCGGTTTGCCGCGAGATCTCCACCACCGTGTTCTCGTACGGGAAAGACATGAGAACGGTGTCCTCACCCGAGTACCAGTTGACCGTGTTCGTGTAGCAGCGGAAGGCGCGCCCGAAACGAGCTCTGCAGCTCCAGATGCTGCGAGTCGTGCCGCTCGCGCTGCGCTCGAAGAGCTCCCCGTCCACGTCGTAGAGCAGCGCACCGTCGTCCGTCACGTCGATGCAGTCGCTGAGCCCGGGCACCGGGATTTCCTCGAAGTACCGCTGATCGAGCGTCATCTTCACGACGCTCTCGGCGAGCCCGCCGGCGTACGCGCGCTTCTCGATCCAGAGGTACTCGCCGTCCCGCGCCACGCGCTGAAAGGACGAGGTCGCGCTCGTGGAGGGGTCCGCGTAGTACCAGACGATGCGACCCTTGCGATCCATCAGGTACAGGTAAAACGTGCGAAAGTAGTAGCCGCCTTCCTTTCCGCCTCGCGAGTCCTCGACCGATCCGAGCATGAAGTGCTCGGGGCTCGCGCGACCAGGGTCGGAAGCGAACAACGTCGGCTTCGGCAGTCCCGCCGGGAGCGCGCCGGTGGTCGCCCGATACTCGCTCGACGCGGTCACGACCCCGCCCACCTCCGAGACCACGCGCACGCTCACCTCGGTCTCGGCAGGCACCCCGAGCACGACATCCCGCTGCGGTCCGAGCTCCGGGACCCGCGGCCGGGAGCGCAACGTTTCGCCCTCGAACGAAAACTCGAGCCAGCTTCGCTCCGCCGCGAGCTGCTGCGTCCACTCCACCTCCAGCACCGTGCGCACGCGCTCGTGAACCGCGATCGTCACGTCGCCCGCGTACTCGTCGCTCACGGCGTCGTACTCGGAGGCTTCGCGAGCTTCGCTCGATCCGTCGGGTGAAGCGCCCGCGGCTCCGCCTACCTCGGGATCCCCACCGGGCTCGGGGGCGCCCCCGGCCGCCGTGCCTTCGTCGAACAGCACGTCGCAGCGCGCCTGCACGGGCTCCTCACCGCACCCGAGCAGGGCGCCAAAAGCGAGGCCGCACGCAAGCCGGGACCAGGGTTCGAAGATCAAGGGTTCAAAAGAAAACTTTAACCCGGGCGAACGCTTCGAGCCACACCTCGCCCGAGGTCGCGCACGGCATGGGCAATGTGCCACGGTTCGCCCGAGTTTCGAAAAATCGGACGGGCCCTGTCGATCTCGTCGCTCCTCGTTCGTCGCCATCGTAGAAAAGCGGCAGGTAGACCTGCCGAACGCAGCGAACAGCAAGGAGACAGCACCATGGCCGAAAACACCGTCAAGCTTCACCGCGTCCTTCGTGCCCCCGCCGAGCGCATCTACCGCGCGTTCCTCGACCCGGACGCGATGGCGAAGTGGCTCCCGCCGCACGGCTTCACGGGCAAGGTCCACAGCATCAAGGCCGAGGTCGGCGGAACCTACAGGATGTCCTTCACGAACCTCACGACCGGGCACAGCCACTCGTTCGGGGGCGAGTTTCTGGAGCTCGTGCCCAACGAACGCATCCGTCACACCGACAAGTTCGACGACCCGAACCTGCCCGGTCAGATGCAGACGACCGTTACGCTGAAGAAGGTATCCGTCGGCACGGAGCTTTCGGTCGTTCAGGAGGGCATCCCGAGCGCGATCCCCGTGGAGGCTTGCTACCTCGGCTGGCAAGAGTCCCTGACCTTGCTGACCCAGCTCGTCGAGGCCGAGATCAAGGAGTAAGCGAACTGTACGTCAACGAACTTCCGTGAACCCCATCCCGCCGGGGTTCGATTGACCTTCGCTAGCGAGGACGGAAGGGATCGTCCTCGCCGGCGCAGCTCTCGATGACCTCGCCGAACTCGCTCCCGCACTCCCGGTCCTGCTCCGTATCGCTGCAGC
>DASXWF010000980.1:0-7207 GCA_036503835.1 Polyangiaceae bacterium
GTCGGGGATCCGGCGCGCTCCGGAACCCGTGATCCAGTGCTCCTGGATGCGCTGCGCGAGATCGCGCTGCGCGGCGACGGGATGCGCGACGAAAAAATCGCTGAGGCCGTACGTGCGCACGCTGCGCGAAATGTCGTGCAGGTCGAGGTTGGTGATCGCCGTCGTCACGATCGCGCGCTGGCGATCGTAAATCGGGTAGTGGAGCAGCGCCGCAGCCAGCCGTCGCGTCATTCGCCGCGCCTTCTCCGCACGAGGTCCGGCCGCCGTGCCTCGCTCCGCAGGAGCGACTGCTCGCGGCGATAGGCCGCTATTTTTTCGTGGTCGCCGCTGCGGAGCAGCTCGGGCACGTCGTGACCCCGGAAGCTCGCCGGGCGGGTGTACTGCGGATACTCGAGCAAGCCCTCGCAAGCCGGGCTGAACGACTCCTCGCGCACGGAGTCGGCGTTGCCGAGCACGCCCGGCAAGAGCCGCACGACGCTCTCGATCACGCACATCGCCGCGACCTCGCCGCCCGTGAGCACGAAGTCTCCGAGGGAAAGCTCCTCGTCGACGAAGTGGCGCACCCGCTCGTCGAAGCCCTCGTAGCGTCCGCACACGAGCACGAGCGACGGCAGCTCCGCGAAGCGCCGCGCCGTCGCCTGCTCGAAGACGCGCCCTTGCGGCGTGAGCAGCACGCGGCGCGAGCGCGCGCCGAGCGTCGCCTCCGCCGCTTCCATCGCGGCGACGACGCAGTCGGGGCGCATCACCATGCCCGAGCCGCCGCCGTACGGCGTGTCGTCGACCGAGAGATGATTGCCGAGCCCGTGCCGCCGCAGCGGCTCGAGCGCGAGCGCGAGCGTTCCCTGCTCGACGGCGCGACCCACGAAGCTCGTCTTCGCGAACGGCTCGAAGAGCTCGGGGAACAAGGTCACGACGCCGACTTGCATCGAACTCTCAGAGCACGAGGCCGTCGAGACTCGCGAGCTCGATGCGCCGCGCAGGCGCGTCCACGCGCGCAAGGAACGGCGCGACCAGCGGCTGCTCCGCCGTGCGCCCGTCGGCGAGCGCGATCTCGATCGCGTCGACGCTCGGGTGCGCGAGCACGCGCGTGACACGCCCGACGGGCCCTTCCGGCCCCACGACGTCCGCGCCGATCAGATCGATCAGGTAGTATTCGCCCGGGGCGAGCGGGGGCAAAAGCGAGCGTTCCATCTCCAGCCGTGCGCCGGTGAAGCGCTCGGCGGCGGTGCGATCGCCGATCCCGCCGAGCTTCATGAGCACGCGCTGGCCGTGCTGCCGCGCGCCTTCCACCACGAACTCACGCGCTTCGTCGTCCTTGACGAGCCAAACGCGCGGTGCGCGCAAGAGCGCGTCGCTGCCCTCGAAATAGGGCTTCACGGACAGCTCGCCGGCCAGCCCGTGCGGCGCTCCGAGCCGGCCGATTTCGAGGCGCTGCTCGGGCATCCCGCGTCGGTCCGTCAGTCCAGGATGTCGAGATGGGCGCGGCGCCCGATCTTCGTGGAGGCGGCGACCAGAATGGTGCGGATGGACTGAGCGGTGCGCCCGTCCTTCCCGATCACCTTCCCGATGTCGCCGTCCGCGACCCTGAGCTCGACGATCGTGTTCTTGTCGTTGTCGATCTCGGTGACCTCGACCCCTTCGGGGTCGTCCACCAAAGCCTTCGCGATCCGTTCAATCAACGGTTTGAGAGCCATGACTCGTTTCCGAGCCTCAGCTCTTCGGCGCCGCGGCGGCCTGGCGCGCTTGCTTCTTCAGCAGGCGGTCGAGCGTGTGCGACGGCTTGGCGCCCTGCTTCTGCCAGTACTCGAGGCGCCCCGAGTCGATGTTGAGCGCGCCCGCGGGATCGAAGGTACCGATGTTCTCGATGAACCGGCCGTCGCGGGGCCTGCGCTTCTCCGTCACCACTACGCGGTAGAACGGGGTCTTCTTCGTGCCATGTCGGGAAAGCCGGATTTCAACCATGTAAAGGGGTCCTCTTGACGCTTCGAGGGGCGGAACGCTAGCACCCGCCGGGTCCTCGTCGAGGGGGCTTCTAGCCCGACCCGTGCTCGCTCCGCAAGATCCCCCGAAAAACCCGTGGGGGGCATGCTAGGCTCCCCCGGAACGATGGGCCCAGCGCGGGAGCAGATCCTGGAGATCGTCCGCGAAGTCGTGGGGCCGCTCGTGCGGGCCGACGCGGGACAGGTCTATCTCGTGAGCGTCGGCGAGCGCTCCCTCGTCCTGCACCTGACGGGGCGCTTCTCGGGCTGTCCGGGAAACACGCTCGCCAAGCGCCGCATCATCGAGCCGCTGCTCGCCTCGCGCTTCCCGGAGCTCCGGGTCGAGATCAGCTCGGGACCGCTCCTGCCCGAAGGCGCCGAGCTCGTGTGAGGCACGCTCGGAACCGCGGCGGATCGAGTCCCGCCGCGGTACACGCGAGCGGCGCAGCTACTTCGTCTTCTTCTTCGCGTCCTTCGCGTCGGGCTTCTTCTTGGGATCGGGCGGCGGCTCCTTGCTCTTCAGCGCCGCCATCACGTCCTTGTCCATCCCCATCTCGTCCTTCGGCTTGTTGCGCCGGCGGCTCGCCAGGTTTTCCTGTACGTCGCGATCCGCGTACACGACCGCGATGATGTTGCCGCGATCGATGGCGCGGATGACCATGTCGGGGGTCGTCCACACCGACTCGTCGAACATCTGTCCCTTGTCGGCGTTCGCCGGAGCCTTCTTCGGCTGGCCGCCGAACTTGCCGGCCAGCACCTTCACCGCTCCTTCGTACGTCTCGCCGAGGGGGGTCCCCTTCTTGAGCTTGTGCTCGTCGTAGACCTTCCAGAGCTTGTCGTTGAAGAAGAAGAAGTACCGCTCGGTTCCGCTGCGAAGCGTGAGGCGGCCCATGCTTTCGCCGTTCGCGTAGCTGTACTCACCCTTGAGGGCGGTCTGGTCGACGCCCGTCGGCGTATCGCCGAATTCGAGCTTGCTCCGCCGAACCTCCGCCTTGCGCTGCTTGAGCTCGGCGTCGAGCGCCTCGGTCTCCGGCCCCGGCGCGGCTTTCTTGTAGAGCGGCAGGTACTCGTCGTCGAAGACCTTGTCGTAGAGCTTGGCGACGCCTTCGATGCCGAGGTTCCATTTGAGACCCTCGGGGGAGAGCGCGAAGCGCTTGGCGCCGGGCTTGGCCTTTTCGCTCTTGCTGTCGGCGGGCTTCGCGCCCTTCTTCTCGCCCTTCGCCGGCTTCTCGTCGTCGTCGAAGCGCCCCTCCGCCCCGGCCGGGATAGCTAGAAACGACGTAAGCGCGATGGTCGAGGCGGCGAATGCCGCCAAAAGCTTGAGCCTCATTAGGGTGTTTCCTCTCTGGATCTCCGAGCGACAGGCCGCGACAACCTAGCACCGGGCTTCATGCCCGCTCAAGCGGCCGATCCGTTATACGTAGAGACCCGCACCGATCTTCAACGTTTGGGAACAAACCCATGCTAGACGCATCCGCCAGCAGGTAGGCCATGTCGTCCACGCCGTTCGCGGGTCGCCTTGCCGGGGGCGTGCTGGTCGCCGCCCTCTCTCTCCTCGGTTGTGGCGGGCCTGGGCAGTCGTCCAGGAGCCCGACGCAGGCCCTGCCCCCCTACTCGCCCGAAGCGGCACGCCTTTTCGACGACACCTTCGCCCCGGTCGCCTTCGGGTTCGACTCCGAAGCCCGTGACCTCTCCCGGGACCCGAAGCTCCGCGAACGCACCCGTGTGTCCGATTTCATCTTGCCGGCACGCGTCGAAACCATCTCGCGGGTCGGCGGGGTCGAGCACCGAGGCGCCTACGAGGTCACCCTCGCGCCCGCGGGGCCGCCGCTCGCCGGAGACTACGCGGGCGGTCCGGTCGTCCTGGCCATCCCGAGCTCGAATTCTTCCTACGCCTGGCTCGAGGGGGCCGGCGCCCGCTGGGTCGGGACCCGCGTGGTCGTCTTCGGACGGTTCTACGCCGGCACGCCGGAGCCCGAGCTCCACGTTCGCTGCGAGGCGGACACCCGGGAGCTCCGCGACATCATCGCGCGCGATGCCGGACTGCGCTTGCTGAGGTAGAATCGCCCACGCAGGAGTCGATGCCCTTGGACCTTCATTTCCGCTCGAGCACCGTCGAGATCAAAACCCCTCGCGAGGTGGATGCCATGCGCGAGGTCGGCCGCCTCGCCGGCGACACGCTGAGCAAGGTGGCGGAGCTCATCCGCGCCGGCATCACCACCAACGAGATCAACGCGTTCGTGCACGAGGACACGCTGAAGAAGGGCGCGCGTCCCGCGCCGCTCGGCTATCGCAACAGCGACAGCCCGCCTTTTCCGAAGAGCGTGTGCACGTCGGTGAACGAAGTCGTTTGCCACGGCATCCCGTCGGGCCGCGTGCTCCGCGAAGGCGACATCGTCAACGTCGACATCACGCACGTTTACCGTGGCTTTCACGGCGATACGTCCGCGACGTTCTACGTGGGGCGTCCCAGCGACAAAGCGAAGCTCGTCACGGAAGTCGCGCGGCGCTCGCTCGAGCTCGGCATCGCGGAGGTGCGACCCGGCGCGCGGCTCGGCGACATCGGCGCCGCGATTCAGGAGTTCGCCGAAGCGCGAGGCTGTTCCGTCGTCGAAGACTTCGTCGGTCACGGCATCGGACGAAAGTTCCACGACGAGCCCAAGGTCGCGCACTACGGCGAGCGCGGTAAGGGCATCCGCCTGAAGGCGGGCATGACCTTCACGATCGAACCGATGATCAACCTCGGCACGCACGAGGTGCGCATCCTCGACGACGAATGGACCGCGGTGACGGCCGACGGACGCCTCTCGGCGCAGTTCGAGCACACCATCCTCGTCACCCCGACGGGGGTCGAGGTGCTCACCGCCCGCTCCGGCCCGCTGGCAAATAGCGAGATCTTTCCGGATTACTTCGGTTAATCGCGGAAGGTCGTCCTGACCAGCCGGCCCGAGCTCCCGGCCCCGTCGCTGCTGCTTTACCTTGACGTTTTACAGCTGCCGCGACTAGCTTGCGCTCGCACTCAGGGCAGGGCCGCCAACCAGCAGAGATGATCCGAGCGGCCGGCCAACCGCTAAACCAGCGGTAACTTAGAACTTTTCGGCGCGTCCATGGGCCCCCGGGGCAGCGCCCATCGTCCATGCCAGCTCGGAAGAAGAAGTCCAGTAAGCCCAGCAATTCGGCAAAGGGCAAGCGCACGTCGGCGAGCAAGAGCAGCGCACGAGGGAAAAAGACTGCCTCGCGCGCGAAGCCTGCCCCGGCGAAGAAGCCCAAGTCCGGTCGCTCAGCCGGCGGCAAGGGCAAGCCGGCTGCCTCGAAGAAGCGGGTCGACCCGAAGCTCGCCCAGAAGCGCGCCAAGGCCGAAGCAGCCAAGGCCCGCGAGCGCGAGCAGCGCGAGCGCGCCCAGCAGAAGGAGCGCGAGCGCCGCGAAAAGGAAAAAGAGCGCGCCGCCGCCCTGAAGGCCCGCGAGAAGGAAAAGCGGGACAAGGAAAAAGCCCGCGAGGCCGAGAAGCGCGAAAAGGAAAAAGAGCGCCTCGAGAAGGAGCGCGAACGGGAGCGGGCGCGCCTCGAGAAGGAAAAGCAGCGCGCCAAGGCCGAAAAAGACGCCGAGCGCGCGCGCCAGAAGAAGGAAACGGAAGCCCGGCGCGCCGCCGAGAAGGCCGAAAAAGAGGCCGAGCGCAAGCGGCTGATCGCCGAGCGCGAGGCGGCCAAGGAAGCCGCTCGCCGCGCCAAGGAAGAGGAACGCGCCCGCCGCGACGCCGAGCGCGAAGCCTATCGCCGCGCGAAAGAGGCCGAGCGCGAACGGCTGCGCGCCGAACGCGAAGCTGCCCGCCGCCTGCGCGAAGGCAAGGTCGCCCGCGCCACCAAGGCGGCGCAGCGCGTGGACGGCCTGCGCGTCGGAACCACCCGCGTCTATGACCCCGCCGCAATCCCGAATCAGGCCGGCACTACACGCCAGCACCTGGAGCCGGGACGCCAGCGCCTCGTCGGCGTGCGGCACACCGAGACCGTACCGGCGGCGACGCACACCACCCCGCCGATTTCGCCGCAGCCGGTGGCCGTCGAGCGCCGTCCGACTCCCCCGCCCACCGTCGCCCTCCCGACGACCCCTGACGCCGTCGAGCAGCGCTACCAGCGCATTCAGGAGCGCCTGGTCAAGGCAGGCGATCCGCTCCAGCGCGAGTACGAGGAGACGCTCGAGATGTCGTGGATCCACCACGACAGCGCGCTCGAAGGCGTCGTCTACACGTTCCAGGAGCTGCGCGCCGCGATGGACCCTTCGCCCGCGGCCCTCCCCGATTCGAGCCTCCAGCCCGTCTGTGAGGAGATCCGGCGCCACCGCCAGGCGATTGCGTACGTTCGCGATCTCGGTGAGCGCAAGCGCGTGCCGCTGAACGTCGACGTCGTCAAGAAGCTCTTCGTGATGCTGCATCCGGAGGAAGGCGACGTAAAGACGGTCAAGTACCGGAAGGACATCCCGCAGCACCGCCTCTACTTCCACGAGTACACGGCGCCCGACAAGATCGCCTACCGCGTCCGCCAGATCATGGATTGGCTGAACGGACCCGAGGCGAAGAAGATGAAGAACCCGCTGCGCGTCGCAGCCCGGGTGCACTACGACCTCTTGCGGGTGTTTCCGTTCGCGCAGGACAGCGGCAAGGTTTCGCGCCTGCTGATGAACATCATCCTGCTCCGCGGCGGCTACCCGCCGGCGATCGTCCACTCGACCGAGCGGCAGCGCTATTACGAGGCGCTGAAGGGCTCGCTGCCCATCATCATCCAGCTCGTGAACGAGTCGATCTCGAACGCTCTCGCGAGCATCGAGAAGCGCCTGGACGAGCACGAAGCGCGCGTCGCATCCTGACGTTTCGCGCCGTCCGCGCGGTCCACCTGATCGATTGAGGGTGGAGGAACGGGAAGGCGAGAAGGCGGGACGAGATCCGTGATGGGGTTCGGAGCAGCCTAGCGGTGTCCTGAGCGGCCTTCCCTTCTGCCTTCTTCAGAATCCCTCGGCGGACCTGGGTTGCTCCGCGAAATCGGGGTGTGGTAGCTCTGGTCTTCGAGGACCGAAGGTTGGGACTTTTCAGGGTCGAGAAGCGCCGCGGGGGAGGACGGCCCCTGCTCGCGTGTGCGTGCCTGCTGCTCTCGTGCGGAGGAACGGCGCCGGCCCCCGCCCCTCCCGCGCACAAGTCGAGCGCGCGACCGGCGGTGCCTCCGGCGTTCTCGCTGGC
>DASXWF010000981.1:0-2874 GCA_036503835.1 Polyangiaceae bacterium
AACGTCACCGAAAGTCGCACGGCGCGTTACCTGAAGGCATTCTTGAAGCGCTCCTGAACGGCCTTCAGCGCGGCCGGCCCGTCCGATCGCCACGGATAGGACTACTCCGCGTCTCTCTGGCACGTCTCGAAAGGCGGCGCCTGGCCGGCAAGGTCGCCGTCGCTTTCGGTACCGGCCCCGGGATCGTTGGGCTTCGGGTTGGGCCGGGGCGCACCGCAGTAGCGCGCAACATCGACGACCGTGTAACGACCTCGGGAGAATGCGAGGAGGACGATCTGTGCACCAGCGTACTCGCCCGCGCCCGCAATGCCGCGGAGAAGTGGAAAGCCTTCGCTGGCATAGCCTGGCACGACGCTGAGATCGGCTTGGAGGGAGACCGCGCCGAGCTCGCGCAGACAGCCCTCGTACTCCCCGAAGAGACGGCGGCGGTGGGCGTCGGCAGGGTCAGGATCATCGTAGAGCGCAGGACCTCCTCGGAGCGTCAGTTCCTGGCGCGGAATGCCAAGGACCTTCTCGGGAGGAAGCTCGGGCGGGAGCTTGCTACAGGGTGACGGCCGGCCTTCGCCGGCGGTGCTCGGCGCGCTCGGGGTCCGTGTGCGCGCGGCCGTCGTCGCGGCCGAAACACCCCGCGGATTGAAGCTCCGAATGCGATAGACGTACGACCGCTCCGGAAGGCGGTGATGGTGCACGAACTCGCGCACCTGCGGGTCGACGATCGCCGCACGGACGTACCGGCCGTCGCGCTCGACGTCGATCGCGAAGCCCGAGGCGAAGCGATCTTCGGCGTCCCAGGTGAGGCGGACCGCGTACGGGGACACCGGCGCGACGGACAGGCTCCTCGGCGCAGGGGGCGGAGCGTCGGGGGAAGACGTTCGAACCGCCGGCTCCACGTCCACTCGCGGCTTCGTACGCGCACCCTGATCACACGCCGACACGAGGACCAGAGTAAGGGTCGCTACGCGCGGATTCATCCCGAGAAGCGTACGCCGAGCCGACCGGCCTTCTCCCCAGCAAGGCGAGGCGTTCGGCTCCGGGCGCGCGGAGGCGCTCGACGGGGCGCGCCGCACCCCATGGAGCTCGATTCGTCCGGTGCCTACCCGATATAGGGGGCTCCAGCGCTCGCACCAGCGGGTACCGGACTTGCATCGCGGGTGCCCAAGTGAGCTCGTTAGCAGATACAGTCGCGCGCCGTGCCCCTGGTCGCCCTCGTTCTCCTGCCGTTTCTCGGCAGCCTCGTCACCGCGTTCTTGCCGACGCGGGCGCGAACGGTGCTCGCTGCTTTCGCGGGGCTGGTTTCGACGGTCGCCGCGGCGGGGCTCGTCCCCTTCTTCGCGCGGGTGCGTGACGGCGGCGTGGTCCGCGAGACCGTCTCGTGGATTCCCTCGCTCGGGCTCGATCTGACGCTGCGGCTCGACGGGTTCGCCTGGATGTTCGCCGTGCTCGTCACGGTCATCGGTGCGCTCGTCTGTCTCTACGCGCGCTACTACATGTCACCCGACGATCCGGTGGCTCGCTTCTATGCGTTCTTCCTGGCGTTCATGGGGGCGATGCTCGGCGTGGTCATGTCGGGCAACCTCGTTCAGCTCGTGGTTTTTTGGGAGCTCACGAGCCTCGTTTCGTTCCTGCTGATCGGCTACTGGCACCACCGGGTCGACGCGCAACGTGGCGCGCGCATGGCGCTGACGGTGACCGGCGCCGGCGGGCTGGCGCTGCTGGGCGGGGTCGTCGTCCTCGGCCAGATCGCGGGAAGCTACGATCTCGACGCGGTGCTCGCCTCGGGAGACGTCGTGCGCGCCCATCCGCTGTACTCCGTCGCGCTCGTCCTGATCCTGCTCGGCGCGCTCACCAAGAGCGCCCAGTTTCCCTTCCACTTCTGGCTGCCGCGAGCGATGGCGGCGCCGACACCCGTCTCCGCCTACCTCCACTCCGCGACCATGGTCAAGGCAGGGGTCTTCCTGCTCGCGCGGCTCTGGCCGGTCCTCTCCGGAACCGACCTGTGGTTCTGGCTCGTCAGCGTCGCCGGCGTGACGACCCTCGTGTTGGGCGCCTACCTCGCGATGTTCCAGAACGACTTGAAGAGCGTACTCGCCTACTCGACCGTCAGCCACCTCGGCCTCATCACGCTCCTCTTCGGGCTCAACAGCCCGCTCGCAGCGGTCGCGGGGGTGTTCCACACCATGAATCACGCGACCTTCAAGGCGTCTCTGTTCATGGCCGCGGGCATCGTCGATCACGAGACCGGAACTCGTGACATCCGCCGTCTGAACGGCCTGATGCGTTCCATGCCTCGCACGGGGACGCTCGCGCTCGTGGCAAGCGGAGCGATGGCCGGCGTGCCGCTCTTGAACGGCTTCCTCTCGAAGGAGATGTTCTTCGCCGAGACGGTGTTCCTGTCTTCTCACCCCGGGGTGGAGGTGGCGCTCCCGGCGCTGGCGACCATCGCCGGCATCTTCGCTGTCGTGTACTCGCTCCGTTTCGGCTACGACATCTTCTTCGGACCACCGTCGACCGACTTGCCTCGCCAGCCGGAAGAAGCGCCCCGCTGGATGCGGACGCCCGTCGAGCTCTTGGTCCTCAGCTGCCTCGTCGTCGGCATCGCGCCGGCCATGTCCGTCGGCCCCCTGCTCGCGGCGGCAGCCCGCCCGGTCGTGGGCGGAGTGCTGCCCGAGTACAGCCTCGCTTTGTGGCACGGCTTCAACGCGCCTCTGGCCATGAGCCTCGTCGCCGTCTCCGGCGGCGTTGCCGGCTATCTGTGGCTGCGCGGCCAGCAGGCGCGCGGCCGACTTCAAGCAGCCCCCATCATCGGACGGCTCAGCGGTAGACGCGTGTTCGAGAGCGCGCTGGTCGGGCTCACGCGCCTCTCTCGAATGGCCC
>DASXWF010000982.1:0-2035 GCA_036503835.1 Polyangiaceae bacterium
ACGCGTGGGGTCCCGTCATGCTCGCTCGCAACGCCGATCCAATGGCAACAACGACGCCGGCCAGCAATGTCCGGAGCCCGCCCGTTCGATCCGGCTCGGACGCGGGTCGCGCTCCCCGTCAACGGGTTCGAGCGGCGATCCCGAGGGAGAATGACAAGGAAAACGTTGGAATATCGAACACTTCCTGGTTCCCGGGCTGGAAAACGAAATCGTCGTGGTGCAGCAGGCCGAACCCCGCGAGCTCGAGCTCGAGCGCCAGGGTACGCGAAAGCGCGCCCGCGAAGCGGAGCGCGCCGCCGGGCGCAAGCCAGGTCATCCAAACCTCGCGACCGCCGTCGATCGTCTCGCCGTCCACGCTCAGCCGGCCGGCGTCGAACGACGCGCAGGCGTGAAGCTCCCAGAGCACGGAGTGGGCATGACGCAGGGGACACACGCGCAACAGCAACGCCCAGAGCGCGAAGTCAGCGTCTCCGAGCTCATGCTCTTCCGTCCCCACCACGTACTCCGCTCCGGCGCGCAGGCTCGGCGAAAGGAGGCTCGGGCGCTCGTACGCCAGATCGAACCCGGCGCTGCCTCCGAGCGCCGGGAACGGCGCGGCTGCGAGGTTCAACGTGCCGTGAGCGAACGCGCCGAAGCGCCAGCGCGACGAGTCGGGTACCGACCTCCGCGCGGGCTCCGGCAAGGCGCGTGATGGGAGCGCGGCATCCTGCGCTTTTTCAGCGCTCGTGGGGCGCACGGCGGGCGGCGGTTCGTGGCGAGGGGAATCCGCTCCCTCTGATGCTTCGGCGTCCGGATCGGCGACGAGCTCACCGGACAGGACGATCGCAATGACGATCGCCATCGAGCGGGTGACATCGGCACAGGGCGCCGCGGGTATCTCCCGCTCCGACGACGCGCCCCCCTCGAGCTCGAGAACCAGCCGCCCGCGGACGAGAGCGCCTTCTTCCCTGAGCTCGACCACGAAGGTAGGACCACCCTCGGCCTCGTTCGCGTCGGGAACGCGGGCGCGGATCTGCTCGACGAAGCTCGCTTGGGTCGGGCACGTGGCCGGAGCCGAGTAGCGCAGCGAAAATTCGAGCCCTGCGAGCGGCGGAGCCTGAGTCTCCGGGGGCGTTTCGGCCCGTGCAGCCCCGCTCGCGAGCAGCGCCGAGGAGACGAGTCCCCCTACGACACACTGCTTGCACCAAGCTGAGAGCACCACCGACCTCCGAGCCTACCATTCCCGCAAGCCGCGCCTGCAGGGGATGCGAAAGCTTTGCTTGCCGTTCCCGACGCCGAGCTCCATGAATCGACGCGATGAGCCGCAGCGTAACGTGTACGCCCTACCTCTATTTCAAGGGAGCTTGCGCCGAAGCCCTGGCGTTCTACGCGGGGCTCGGTCTCGGTACCGTGCGCGAGCTTCGCACGTACGAAGGCACCCCGGCCGTGCAGCGTTTCGGTGACGGTTGGCGCGACAAGGTGCTCCATTCTCTGTTCGAAGGGCCCGGCATCCGCTTCTACGCGGGCGACGGTCCCGACTCCGAGCCGATGAAGGGTTGTGCCCTCTTGCTCGAGCTCAGCGATGTGTCGGCCGCGACCGCGCTCTTTCAGTCACTCTCTGCCGGTGGTCGAGTGACGGTGGGCTTCGCGAGACAGCACTGGGGGGACCACTACGGCAACTTCACCGACCGGTTCGGGGTGCAGTGGGCCGTCAACTGTTCCCCACGAGGTGAAGAATCGTAGGCCTCGGGTGCGCCTCGCCTTGCCCCGGCCATTTTCACTCGTTTGCCCGAGAGACCCCTCTCTGGCCTCGTTGCCTCGTCGCGCCAATCATTTCTGGAGCGGCTGAGCCTCGAACGCGTCCAGCGTGATAGGCGCACTACTGACTGCAAATCGGCGTCGCGCGCGTCATCGCGCAACGGGTGTGCGTCACTTTTGCGAACATGCCCCGCGCCGCTCCGGTCAGCGCGAACCGAGCTCGAGCTCAACGCGGAGAACGGAAAAGCTCAGCCTATCGAGAATCGAGGGATCGGTGCTCAGAGCGTGGTTCGGGCAC
>DASXWF010000983.1:0-2902 GCA_036503835.1 Polyangiaceae bacterium
ACGGCCACCACTGCACCGGCATCGGCAACCCTGCCCCGAACGACTGCCCGCTCGGAACCGAATGCACGGGGATGAGCGACCTGGGTCGCGGGACCTGCTTGGCGTACGTGCCGGAGGGCACCGAGTGCAACGCGTACTCCGGACCGCCGTGCCTCTACCCGGCACGCTGCGTGGAGGAACGCTGCCGGTTACCGAGCGAGATCGAATGCCGGTGACCCCCCTGGGCGCGGCGAGTCCGGTCGGCCGAGGGGGTCCAACCGGCCGAGCGGCTGGGGCTCCCGCCACACTCCGCCGCCGATTAGCTGGCCGGCCCATGAATTTCCTGCGCTGGCCTCTTGAGCAGCACCTCGTCTGTGGTATGTAGCCGCCCCACCGCTTACGGGGCGGTAGTTAAGTTGGTTATAACGCCGGCCTGTCACGCCGGAGGCCGCGGGTTCGAGTCCCGTCCGCCCCGCTAGTCACCGTTTCAAGTCGTTCGTCGAGGGGGCTCGATGGTTGGCGATCCTCGGACCTTACGGGCCGCAGGGTCGACAAGCGTTCGGAGGCGCAGACCGGGAGGGCTCCCCAGTTCAACGGTTTCGAGTCCCTGACTGGCTCGACTGGGATCCTCGACTGGCTCGACTGGGATCCTCGGACGTCAAGGGCCGCCGCGGTCGCGTCCCTGACTGGCCCTTCATTTGCCGTCGCGTTGAGCCGTACAGCAGGCCGGCTCCGGGTGATCTCGCAAACCGAACCCGTCGGTAGGAACTTGAGCGTGAGGCTCGTGGGCACGGGCGCGGGCGAGGTGGTTTTGTATATACATACGCATCACGCGCCGAACCGGGCCGAATGGGCCGATGCGATGGGGCTGCTCGCCGGCGCCGTGCGCCGGGGTGGCATGCAAAACCTCCGGAGCCTGGTGATCACCGACGGCGGGGGTCCGGACGCCGAGATGCGCGCGCAGCTCAAGCAGCTGTACGAGCGCGAGCGCCTCGCAATGCCCACCGCGGTCGTCGCCGGGAGCGTGCTCGTGCGCAGCATCGTCGGCGCGATCAGCTGGTTCAGTCCCAGCATCAAGTCTTTCTCGTTCCGTGCGCTCGACGAGGCACTTCGGTTTCTCGAGCTTCCCGCTAGCGCGAAGCCGCGGATCCTCGAGGCAGCCCGCTCGATGCAGCAAACGCTTCCGCTGGTCACGTGCCTTCGGCTGATCGAAAACGCTCAGTCGGAGCTCGCCTAAGAGACCATCCCGCCGCGGAGTACACGCCCGCGACGTGTCCCTGGCGCAGTTCGT
This sequence comes from Polyangiaceae bacterium, assembly GCA_036503835.1. Classification (GTDB taxonomy): domain Bacteria; phylum Myxococcota_A; class Polyangia; order Polyangiales; family Polyangiaceae; genus PMG-095. The sequence goes on from DASXWF010000983.1 coordinate 1,271, forward strand.
GCTCGCTCTCGTCGCCAGGCACGGAATCGAAGATCGAGGTTGATCGGAACGATTTGCTCGCGACAATCGCGGCCTGCCTCCGCGTCTTGGCGAACGCCCTCCGCCCGAGTTATGAGGTCCGCGCGCAGGATGCGATCGGAATCGATCCGCCGCGGCGTTGTCGACGTGCTATCGCAAGGCTTCTTAGGCCCCCCACCCCCGATGAGCGCCCTGACCCCCGAACTTCTCAGCGAAATCGCCCGCCGGCACGGGACGCCCGTGTACGTTTACGACGCGGCGATCGTGCGCCGGCAGCTTTCGACGCTGAGGGCGTTCGATCGCGTGCGCTATGCGCAGAAGGCGTGCCCGAACTTGCACATGCTGCGGCTGCTGCGCGGCGAGGGGGCGCTCGTCGATTGTGTGTCGCTCGGGGAGCTGGAGCGCGCGCTGTTGGCGGGCTTTGCGCCGCAGGCAGAACGACACGAGATCGTGTTCACGGCGGATATTCTGACCGAGGAGGTGCTGGCGCGGGTCGTGGAGACCGGGGTGCCGGTGAACGCGGGTTCGGCGGACATGCTGACGCAGTTGGGTGAGCGGCGGCGCGGGCATCCGGTGTGGCTGCGGCTGAACCCGGGCTTCGGGCACGGTCACAGCAAGAAGACGAACACGGGCGGCGAGTCGAGCAAGCACGGCATCTGGCACGAGACGCTGAGCGACGCCCTCGCGCGCATTCAGGCGCATGAGCTCGACCTGGTCGGGCTGCACATGCACATCGGCTCCGGCGCGGACATCGAGCACCTGGAGCGCGTGTGCGACGCGATGGTTGCGCAGGTCGAGCGCTTGAAGGCCGCAGGGCGAGATTTGCGCGCCATCTCCGCCGGCGGCGGTTTGCCCGTGCCGTACCGCAAAGGCGACCCGGAGCTGGATCCGGCGGAGCACTTCCGGCTCTGGAACGAGGCGCGCGGGCGCGTCGAGCGGCTGCTGGGTCACCCGGTGACCCTGGAGATCGAACCCGGCCGTTACCTGGTCGCCGCCGCGGGCGTGCTGGTTTCGGAGGTGCGGGCGGTCAAAGACGTCGGCGCGAATCACTTCACGCTGGTCGACGCCGGCTTCAACGATCTGGTGCGTCCGACGATGTACGGCGCGCACCACGAGATCTCCGTGATCCCGCGCGCCGGCTCGCTCGCGGGCAGGCGCGCTCGTTCGAGCATCGTGGCGGGGCCGCTCTGCGAGTCGGGCGATGTGTTCACGCAGGACGGCAGCGGCAATGTGGTGCCCCGTGAGTTTCCGGAGGCGAGCGTCGGCGATCTGCTGGTGTTCTCGGACGCCGGTGCGTACGGCGCGAGCATGGGGAGCAACTACAACTCCCGGCCGCTGGCGCCCGAGGTGCTGGTCGACGGCTCGGAAATCCGCCTGATCCGCCGCCGGCAGCGCATCGACGAGCTGCTGGCGCTCGAAGCCTAGGCTCAGCGCGCTTCCAGCACGCGAGCCAGGTTTGAACCTCGAGCACCAACGAACGCCGCGCCCATCCCACAAGGGCGCACGCTGCCCCACCTCGAGCGCCTCGCAAGTTTCTCGCGGACCGGCCGTACCGTACGTCATGACTTTCGGCCCGCACTCCCACACCGGCACCCCGCTCGCTCTCGCCGCCGC
>DASXWF010000984.1:0-3813 GCA_036503835.1 Polyangiaceae bacterium
CTGGTTCCAGACCGTCATGCGAAACAGGCCGCTCACGGCGTCGGCCGCGCCCGCCAGCGCGAGGCAGGCGATCGCGAGCGGGAGATTCGGCGCAAAGCCGAGCGCGACGATCGCGACGCCCCACGTGCCCGCCGCGAGCACGACCGCCGCGCCGTGCCGCTTGACGCGCGACGCCCAGCCGCTCAACGCCGTCATCGAGAGCGCTCCGATCGACATCGCCGAGTAGAGCCAACCCGTCGCCGAGGCGCCGCCCCAGCGCTCGCCCATGCCGGGAAAGAGCGCCATCGGCATCGCGAACAGCATCGCGACGATGTCGACGACGTACGTGCCGATCAGCTCGGGACGGCGAATCGCGTAGCGCAGGCCCTCGGCGATGCGCGCGATCGACGACGACTCCTCGAGCTTCGGCGTCGCGATCGGTCGCAGCAGCGCGAGACACGCGACCGACGCGCCGAACGAAACGAAATCGATCGCGTACGTCACCGCCACCCCGAAGCGCGCGATCAAGAAGCCGGCCAGCGCCGGCCCGCCGATCGCGCCGATGTTGAAGCGCAGGAACGCGAGCGCCGAAACTGCCGTCATGTCCTCGCGCTCCACGAGCCGTGGCGTGAGCGCGTCGAGCGCGGGTCGATGGAAGCCGTTCACCCCGCTCATCGCCGCCGACACGACGAATACGACCACCGCGCTCGGCTTCGCGAGCAGCGAGTTGGCCACGAGGACGAGCGAGCAGCCCGCCATCACGATCTCGGAGATCACCAGCAAGCGGCGCCGATCCATGGTGTCGGCGAGCGCGCCACCGAAGAGCGCCGCGACGAGCAGCGGAATCAGCTGCGCCGTTCCGAGCAGTCCCACCCAGAGCGAGGAGCGCGTCAGCTGGAAGACCTGATACGGGACCGCGACGTAGGTCAGCATGCTGCCGACGAACGACAGGACCTGCCCGAGGTAGAGCAGCCGGTAGTCCCGGTGCTTTCTCAGCGGCGAAAGGTCGAGGAAGAGCACGCGGAATCACCCTGGGGAGCGGCCTCGCTAGCGCAAAAATTCAGTCTTTTCGAGCACTAAGCCGGCGCCGGCCGAAAATAGCCGTGCCGCGAAAAAACGTGATGGGCGCCCCCGCCCGCCGGCACTCATCCGTCATGAAGCTCGAATTCGCGGTGGCGGCGGTTCGAAGGGCGACGGCCGCAGCGCGGCTCGTGGGCCCGCTCATCCTGTTCTCGGCGTGTTCCGACGGACCCTACCTCATGACCGAGCAGTACATGACGCGCGAGGGTCAGGCGGAAGAGTACATCGGCGGCGGCTGCATCGGCGTGCAGGACGGCGGCGGCATGGGAAGCGGAACGGCCGGCGCGGCCGGGCAGGCGGCGCTCCAGCCGAGCTTCAGCCTGAGCTACGAGGGCACCGGAGACAGCATTCATTTCGTCGTCAGCGACGGGGCCGGGATGCTGGTCGTCGAGCGCAACTACGACAGCGACTATCTCTCGTCCGGCCAGCGCGAGGAGATCAACGCGCCGGTGACGCGCGGCTCGCTGCGCTTCGTGCACTGGGGCTCCAAGAAGTGCGAAGACATTCGCGCTCCCGACGGCAGCTGACGAGTCCGACGCGCGGCGAGCGCCTCACGCGACACGCCGCGAGGCCTTCGGGTACGCCTCGCGGATCTCCCGCGCCACGCTGCGCAACGCCGCCCCGAGCGGCGAGCGCTTCCGCCAGACGAGCGCGATCGTCCGGTGTGGTGCGGGCTTCTCGAAGTGCCGCACTCGAAGCTCCGCGCGCTGCGTCTCCGTCTCCACCGCGAGCGCCGGCAAGAGCGTCACGCCCGCGCCGCCCGCCACCATCTGCACCAGCGTCGACAGGCTCGTCGCGCGAAATTCCAGCTCGTTCGCGCGCGCCGAGCTGCAAAGCTCGAGCGCCTGCGTCCGGAAACAATGCCCCTCGTCGAGGAGCAGCACTCCCGCGCCGCGGAGCTCCGCCGTCGTCGCCGGGCGCTTGCTCTTCGCGAGCGGATCGCTCGGCGAGACCACGAGCACGAACGGATCCTCCGCGATCACGGCGTGCTCCACCTCCCCCACGTCCGCCTCCAGCGCGAGCAGCGCCGCGTCGAGCGTCCCGTTGTCGAGGCGTGCCACGAGCGTCGACGTCTTGTCTTCGATCCAGGCGAGCGTGAGCGCCGGAAATTGTTTTTTTAGCCGCGGCGTGAGACTCGGCAAGAGATAGGGCGAGATGGTCGGAATCACCCCCACTCGCAACGTACCCGCCAGCGGGTCGCCCACGCGCTGAGCCGCTTGCGCGAGATCGTCGGCCTCGATCAACACGCGCCGCGCCCGCTCCACGAGCTCCTTGCCGGCGCTCGTCGCGAGCACGCGCCGGCGGTTCCGTTCGAACAGTCGAACGCCGAGCGCCTCCTCCACCTGAGCGAGCTGCGCGCTCAGCGACGGCTGCGAAACGTGACAGCGCTCCGCGGCACGCCGGAACGACAGGGCTTCTGCCACCGCCACCACGTACTGGAGCTGGCGCAGCGTGAACGGATGCGGACCCATGATAGTCAAAACCTACCACATGCTTTGAAAGCATGTCTTTGAACAATCAGAAGGTCGGCCCTATTCTGTGTGTCGTAGCGCCACCGTTTCAGCGTCGCCACGGCCGAAACACCGCACCGGCTGGAAGGCCGTTTCGAGGCTCGCGCCTTGCGGAAGATCGGGCGCGGGCCTTACGTTCTCCCTACGTTCCCCCATCCCCAGCTCGACCGGAGGAAACCGACATGTACAAGAGCCCCAGCCACTTGCCCGAGGAAGCGCGCGCGAAAATCGCGGACGTGCTGAACGCCCGTCTCTCCGACGGCCTCGACCTCCACAGCCAGATCAAAGTGGCTCACTGGAACATCAAGGGCCCGCAGTTCGCGTCCCTGCATCCCTTGTTCGAAACCTTCGCCGTCGCCCTCGCGAACTTCAACGACGCCATCGCGGAGCGCGCCGTGACGCTCGGTGCCCGCGCCTACGGCACCGCGCGCCACGTCGCGAAGAGCTCCTCTCTCCCCGAGTACCCGCAGGACACCGTCCGGGACATGCAACACGTTGCACTGCTGGCGGAGCGCATCGAAAAGTACCTCGACGGCGCGCGCGCGACCCGCACCGCCGCCGAGAAGCTCGGCGATACCGATACGGTCGATCTGCTGACCGGCATCGTCACGGAATTCGAGAAGAACGCCTGGTTTTTGCGAGCCTCGCTCGAAGCCTAGTGCACCAGGCTTTTGCCCCGGACCCCGGGTCCGCTTCGCGTCCGCCCTCTCCCGTGCGCTGCACCAGCAACCGCTCCCACCCGGTTGCACTCGCGCCGGCCCTGTAGCGGCCGGCGCACAGGTGTGCATCCTCCAGCGCACACCTGTCGAGCGCGCTGAACACCGACACGGCTTGCCGCTCGGCCATCGCCGCGGAATCCGTAGCCGCGCACGACAGTGAACACCGGCACGGGACGTGCTTCGTGCGTCTCACGTGACGGCGGCGCTTCCCTTGCTCTTCGCCCTCTCGGCGAGCTCGCCCGAGACGCCGGCGACCTCCGAAGCGGCGACCTCCGAAGGGGCCTCGGCGACAGAAGCCGAGGACGAAGCCGGCGCAGGCAAGCGCAAGTCCGGCCAAGCGGCGGTCGGCGCGCACTGGCTCTTCGCCGCAAACAAGGCGATGCCCGGCGTGAGCCTGCGCGTCGCTGAGCGCCTCGTCGCGCTCGACCTCGAGACCAGCCTCATCTGGGTCACCGAGCGCGATGAGGCCTTCGACGCGACCTTCCTCGGCAGCCAGTTCGGGTTCTACCTTTCCCTGCGCCCGC
>DASXWF010000985.1:0-2380 GCA_036503835.1 Polyangiaceae bacterium
GCGGCAGCGCGCGCATTCTCTACCTCGACTCCGGCTACGACCAGTCGACGCCGCGCCTTACCGTGCAGCGGCTCTCCTTTCGCGACGGCAACAGCCCCGACGACGGTGACGACACGGCCGTCGGCGGCGGCGCCATCTATCGCGACGGTGGCAGCCTGACGGTGATCGACTGCGATTTCAGCGACAATCACGCGCCCGCCACCGGTCAAGACGTGGCGGGCGGCGCCATCTACGGCTTCGGCGGCGGCGAGACCGTCATCTCCGGCAGCACGTTCACGGGCAACAGCGCGAGCGACGGCGGCGCCGTCGGCAGCCTGAACGGCGACCTCACGATCGTCAATTCGGTGTTCACCGACAACGCCGCGACGGGCACGGACGGCAATCCCGGCAACGGCGGTTGCGGCGGCGCGCTCTACATGGACGGAGGCGACGAGACCACGCTGCTCTGCGGCGTGCTCATCAGCGGGAATACGGCGGGAGCGATCGGCGGCGGCGTGTTCCGCGTCTCGAACTCCGACGACGGGACGTTCACCATGGCCGAGAGCGTCGTCAGCGACAATCGCGTGACCCCGGAAGACGACGGCAACGCGGGCGGGATGTACCTGCAGGGCCTGGCGCTCGCGATCTCGGCCAGCACGATCGCGCGGAACGAGGCGTTCTACGGCGGCGGCCTCTGGATCAACGAGCGCGAGGCGAACCTCACGAACGTGACCATCGCCGAAAACGTCGCGTTCGGCAGCAACGGCGGGGGTCTGTGGCTCGGCAACGAGCCGTCCGGCACGCTCTGGAACTGCACCATCGCGAACAACCGCTCGACGGCCGAAGGCATGATCGCGGGGGCCATCTTCGGTGAGGGACTCGCCCTCAAGAACACCGTCGTCGCGGGCAACACGGCGATGTACACCCCGGGCTGCAACTCCACCCACGAGAGCGCCGGCGGAAACTTGCAGTGGCCGAACGGCGCGCTCTGTAGCGAAAATCCCACCGTCGAGGATCCGCTGCTCGGCGCCCTGTGGGAGAACGGCGGTACGACCGAAACCATGCTGCCGGACGCCGCGAGCCCCGCCCTGGGCCTCGGCTCGGATTGTCCGCCCACCGATCAACGCGGCGTCGAGCGCGGCGAGCCATGTACGTCCGGCGCGGTGGAAGTGAGACCCTCACCCTAGGCTCGCAGTTGCTCGCAAAGCGGGCGCTCGCCAAGCGCCCGCGCGAGCGGGCCGGCTTGCGACCCGTCTGGCGGCGAGAGTATCCTTAGCCACTTATCGTGCCCGAGGATCCCAAGCCGACCGACACCGCCGGACCCTTCGGTCCCGGTGCGATCATCGTCGGTCGCTACCAGCTCGAGTCACTGCTCGGGCGCGGCGGGATGGGCTCGGTCTGGCGTGCCAAGCACCTGAACCTGAAATCGTCGGTCGCCATCAAGCTCCTCGACCCGGTCATCGCTCGGAACGAGCAGATGGTGGGGCGGTTTCTCCGCGAAGCTTAGTCGGCGGCGGCGCTGCGCAGCCCGAACGTCGTCCAAATTTTCGACTACGGGGTGGAGCAGCGCACCGCGTACATCGCGATGGAGCTCCTGAACGGCGAGTCCTTGAGCGAGCGCATCGCGCGGGTCGAGCGGGTGCCGCCCGACGAGCTCTTTCGTTTCCTGGGCGAGGTGCTGCGCGCGATGGGCAAGGCGCACGAGTCGGGCATCGTTCATCGCGATCTCAAGCCCGACAACATCTTCATCGTGAAGGACGAGCCCGAGTACGCGAAAGTCCTGGATTTCGGGGTCGCCAAGATTCAAAAGGGCGCGGCCGGGTTCTCGGTCGCCGGCGGCACGCAGACCGGCATGATGATCGGGACGCCCTACTACATGAGTCCCGAGCAGTCGCAGGCCAAGGAGGTCGATCATCGTACCGACCTCTGGGCCATCGCGGTGATCGCGTTCGAGGCGCTCACCGGCCGCCGCCCCTTCCTGGGTGAAAGCTTCGGTGAGCTGGTGATCGAGATCTGCACGACGCCCATTCCGATTCCTTCGAAATTCGGGGCGGTGCCCGTGGGCTTCGACGAGTGGTTCGTGCACGCGACGCAGCGCGACAGGCTGCGTCGCTTCCAGTCCGCGCGGGAGATGGCCGAGGAGCTCGGGCGGCTCGGGCTCGTCAGCCGCTCCGGCAGCTACACCACGGGCGGAGGTCGCGCGCTCACGCCGCTGGTCGTCCCGCAGAACATTCCCATGCCGCGGCCGGTCTCGCTCAAGCCTCAAGCGGCGGAGCCCCAGCCGCAGCTCGGTGCGAGCTTCGGAGACACGAGCGACGCCGATCGCCTGCAGCTCACGACCGGCCAGCGTTCGGTGCTGTCGCGTTCCGGTACCCCGAGCACGAGCCGCACGAGCCCCGCG